>JBHHXH010000024.1:0-33330 GCA_046756925.1 Nitrospiria bacterium | reverse complement strand
ACATGCGAAGATCATTTATGCCGCTTAAGATGGATATTTATTTGCCGAGTTAATAGCGCGGTCGGTGGAATTCCCACTTCAGCTAACCCGACCGGATCGTTTACCGTCGCAGATATTTCTCTACCGGTCGGCACAACCAATCCGGTTCCAGTATCCCTTATAGCCACCAACACACCGGTGGGGACGGTCTTCAAAGTCCGACTGAATCCACTCCCTCCCGCCGTACGAGTGGATGTCGATAGCTCCCCTTCCTCCGGCGGCTTTTCCAACTCCACGACAATCGCACAAGTGAACTTTACCGTCGGTCAGGTCAGCGTGCTCAGTGCCTTCGCCACCTTCACACTGCCGGCACAAACGGCAAGCCTTGTCCCAATAATAGACGGAGAACCCGTCGAACGCGTCATGCTGGCAGCAAATATTGGGCAGTCGTCTTTATTGACCTTGGTGACGAAATCCGGAAAAGCAGTGCCTGCAAAAGAGGTGATGGACGAAGAGAAGCTGGCACTGCTCTGGAAACAGGTTGTGGTTCAGAGGTAAGCGGTTCGGATGGGCCGGATACAAGAAATTATTCTGGGACCTCTATATATTTGGCCTTTCAAAGTACCCTCAAAATCCCGCGTCACCCAAACCATCCTCTAATGAGTAACAGGTGCGAGAGCGATCGCCCGGCCATTGATGGATTTAAATAATGGCATCCCCTGTTAATACGCACCTCAGCAAAAAGGTGCATACGATCCCTAATTGGATTGGTATAGCTTACTTCTTAGCAGACCGGCGTCTCCGCATTTTCTGAATCAATTCAAGATCGATCTGCCGATTCTCCGTGTCGACGCGGGCGACCATAACTTCAACCGGCTGCCCTAAGCGATAAGCCCGTTTTCGATGTCTCCCGATCAGTGCATGCCGGCTTGCGTCGTGAAGATAGTAGTCGTCGTGCAGGCTGCTGACATGGACCATCCCTTCGACGAAGACGGGTTCGATCATGACATAGAGACCATAAGACGTGACCCCGGTAATGAGCCCCTGAAAGGACTTGCCGGTTTTATCGGCCATGAACTTCACTTGCTTCCTTTGGACGACCTCCCGTTCGGCCTCGACGGCGATCCGCTCCCGTTCCGAGGTGTGACGTGCGATCTCCGGGAGTTTGTCCCGCCAAACGCTCTTTTCTTCTTCGGATAGCGTGCTACGTAACACCTGCTTTAAAAGCCGATGCACCACAAGGTCGGGATAGCGGCGGATGGGTGAGGTGAAGTGGGCATAAGCGGACGATGCCAAGCCGAAATGCCCCTTGTTTTCTTCGCAGTATCGGGCCTGCCGCATTGAGCGCAATAAAATTTGGTTGATCAGATTTTCTTCCGGACGCCCCGCGACCGCGGTCAGAATTTCCGCCAGGGCCTTCGACGTCGGATGACTTGAAATGCGATGTTGGCTTAATCCCGAAGAAAGAAGCAAGGCGTTAAAAGCCTCGATCCGCTCGGCTGCGGGGGCTTCGTGAATCCGATACAGCAGGGGCATGTCGCGCCCGCTCAAATGCTGCGCGACCGTTTCGTTGGCGGCCAGCATGAATGCCTCGATGATCCGGTGCGCATCGTTTCGCGCTTCCTGAACGATGTCGATAGTGTCTCCGGCGGGGCCGAGCACGATTTGGGGTTCCGGGAGGTCGAAATCGATGGCGCCGCGCCCAAGACGCCGCCGCCGCAGTTGTTTTGCCAGCGTTTCCATCCATTCGAAGGCCCGGACAAAACGCGCATAACGCGTGCGAAGGGCAGGCTCTGAACCTTCAATCATCTTCCAGACATCCGCGTAAGTCATCCGTTCGTCGCTCCGAATCACGCTTTCGTAGATGTGGTGATCCCGTGGGTTTCCAAGCGGATCTAAGTCGATTTCGACTGTTAAGGAGAGCCGGTCTTCTTGGGGTTTAAGACTGCAAATATCGGTCGAAAGGCGCTCCGGAAACATGGGCAGCACCTTGTCCGGAAAATAGATCGAGGTGCCGCGTTCGAAGGCGTCCCGGTCGAGCGGTCCCGATTCCGAGACATAGTGGGCGACATCGGCGATATGGACCCAGAGGCGAAAGCCCGCGTCCATTTTTTCAATCGATACGGCGTCGTCGAAGTCTCGGGCCTGCGCGCCGTCGATGGTCACGGTCGGAAGTCCGCGGAGATCGACGCGTTTCCCGATGTCGTCTGGTGAGACAGGCCGGGCGATTTTTTCGGCGGCGGCGAGCGCCTGTTTCGAAAAGCGATGGGGGAGACGGCTGTCATGGATGACGATTTCGGTGTCGATTTCGGGCGATGAGGGCAAGCCCAGGACCTTGAGGATTTTTCCTTCCGGATGGCGGCGTTTTGTCGGGTAAGATACGATCTCGGCCACGACGATATCGCTCTGCTGAACGTCCTCACTCTGTCCCGGTCGTACCAAGAGGTCGTGCACAATCCGTTTGTCTGAGGGGATGACGAAGCCGAACTCCCCATCGGCCTCGTAGCGTCCCACAATCTGCGTGTGAGCGCGTTCCAGTATGCGGATGATGCGTCCTTCGCGCCGTCCCCCGGATTGGGTGCCTTCGATCCGCGCGCCGACACGATCCCCGTGCATGGCATCGTTAAGGTGTTTGGCGCCGATATAGATATCGCCCTCCCCTGGTTGATCGGGAAGAACGAACCCGTAACCCTCTCGGTGCCCTTTGAATCGGCCGAATACGAGATCCATCTTTTGGGAAAATCCGTAACGGTTTCCCCGCACCCGCACGATCTCTCCATTTTGAACCATTTTACCAAGAACGCGTTTGAGCCTTTGTTTGTCCGCCTTTGGATGTTTCAGCAGTTGCATGATCTCCCGAAGGAGGAGGGGGTGGTCGGCTTCGAGGAGGGTTTGGCGCAAGGTGTCGATCTCTTTTTGAAGCGCTGATTTCATGAACATCATTATACGGGAGGGGAGGGGCCGCATCAACGAGGGTTTCCTCCGAATGGGCCAGTCCGGTGCACGATCGGGTTTTTTGTGTCTCCGCTTGATATTCCGATCGTATCTCCTGTAATAATAACAACCGTTCAAGAGAACATGGAGGGAGACAGCGGATGAGGCAGATCGACTATATGCTGGGCGGAGAGGATTTTAAAAATATGCTGGCCGCGCATTTTATGCAGACGGATGTCTACTACTACCCCAGGAAGGCCACAGGCGATAAGTTGGCCACAGCCATCACGATGGGAGGTTTTGGGAGCGTGCCCATCGTGGACGAGGGTAAGAAGCTCGTCGGTATTGTCAGCGAGTTCGATCTACTGGAAGCGATTATGGGGGGCAACGAATTGGATAAAGTGACCGCGGAAGAGATCATGACAAAGGAGCCCGTTTCCATCGTGGAGTACGCCACCTCGGGGGATCTCATCGGGCTCTTGCAGGAAAAACGTCTGCTCCGCGTCCCGGTGGTCGATAAAAAAGGAAAACTGGTTGGCATCGTGTCTCGAAAGGACATCCTGCAGGGTTACTTGAAATCGCGCGAAGCCCCTCCGCCGTGGTGGTCATAGTGGGCATGGGTGCTTAGGGTCCGATCAGGGAATCGTGGTCCATCTCGGCCGGCTTCGGCAAGTGCAATAGATCCAATACGGTCGGTGCGATATTGGCATGGGTGCCGGGCCGAAGCGCGCGTTTTTGCTTCGAGATGCAAATGAAGGGAACCCGGTGGGTCGTATGGGCGGTATGCGCCAAGCCGGTTTGATAATCGATCATCTGTTCCAGGTTTCCATGATCCGCCGTCAATAAAACAATGCCCTCCTCCGCCGCGACGGTTTCGACGATGCGTTTCAAGCATCGATCGATCACTTCCACGGCCTTGACAGCGGCGCTTAAGTCCCCGGAGTGCCCGACCATGTCGGGATTGGCGAAATTCAAACAGATAAAATCGAAACGATTTTTTTGGATTTCCTGAATCACGGCTTCCGTGACCTCGAAGGCGCTCATTTCCGGTTTTTGATCGTAAGTCTTGACCTCTTTCGGGGAGGGAATTAAGATCCGCTTCTCCCCCTCGAAGCATTCTTCGCGTCCGCCGCTAAAAAAGTAGGTGACATGTGCGTATTTTTCGGTTTCGGCGATACGAAGTTGACGCAGGCTGTGCTCGCTGAAGACCTCTCCCAAGGTGTGATGAAGCACGGCCGGTTCAAAGACGACCGGCAGGTGAAGGGTTTTATCGTAAGACGTCAAACAGGTCATGGAGGCAAGGGCCGGCTTCGGGCTGCGGGGAAAAAAATCGAAGACGGCATCGCTGAAGGCATGGCTCAGCTGTCGAGCGCGGTCTGCCCGAAAATTAAAAAAGAAGACGTGGTCTCCATCTTGGATTTTCCCGACCGGGTTTTCCGCTTCGCAAATCACGGTCGGCCGCACGAATTCGTCCGTCAAGCCCGCATCGTAACTGGCTTGAAGCCCGGCGGCGGCGGTGTCCGAGGACAGCCCGTCTCCAGAGACCATCGCCCGGTAGACCTGGGCCGTCCGGTCCCATCTTTGGTCGCGGTCCATGGCATAGTATCTGCCGGAGAGGCTTGCAATCCGCCAATCACCTCCCGCCGGGGCCGCGTCCTTGAGCGACCTTTCGAGATGACGAATATAACCGAGCGCGCTTTTGGGCGGCGTGTCTCGCCCATCCAAGAAGGCATGGACGCGAAGCCGAAGGATTCCGGCTTGCCGTGCCGCTTCGAGCAGCGCGACGAGATGGTTGATATGGCTATGGACCCCGCCGTCCGACAACAGACCCAAGAGATGGAAACACGTCTGATCGGATTTCGCTGACTGCAGGGCGGATCGCAGAGCCCGTTTTTGGAAGAAGGATCCATCAGAGATGGCTTTCGTGATCCGGGTGAGTTCTTGATAGACGATGCGTCCGGCGCCGATATTCAGATGACCGACTTCCGAGTTTCCCATCTGGCCCCTTGGGAGCCCGACGGCTTCACCGGAGGCATCCAGGGTCGTGTAGGGATAATTTTCTAAAAGAGACCGATAGAAAGGAGGGGCGGCCTGGGCAATGGCGTTGGCGTCTTCCCGCGGGTTGATGCCCCATCCATCCAAGATCATGAGGACCAGCGGTTTCGGTCTAGAGACGCCCCCCCTCATGCATTCTCCTTCATCGGGACGGGAAGGGGGGCATAAGGGGCTTCGATCAAGGCGGGTTTGCGTTCCTTGTCGACCAGAATCGGTGTTGCCTCGTAGCTGTTCCATGCGCTGCAGCGCCCGCAGCGCCCGGCCCATTCAACGGTATGAAAATCGCACAAGGGGCAGTAGTACGGAATGGTGATCCGGTTCTTCAGGTTCAAGCCTTTCTTAAATGCCTCGGTCGCCATGTTGAGTTCGCCCCGTCGGACGTAAATGTTTCCCAATATTTTAAACAAGTCCGGAAAGGATTCGACACGGGATTCGATGTCCGACAATGTTTCATAGGAATCGTCGATCATTTCCAGTCGGTAGTAGAGCCGGCCGAGATAGAACTTCATGACGATATCCTGGGGGTGTTCCTGCAGGCCCGCTTTATAAATTTCGAGAATCCGGTCCGGCGCGCCCGTATCAATAAAAAAATCCTCCAAACGCAAAAGCAAAATGAGATTGCCGGTCATTTGATAGGATTTTTCGAGGAGGGCGGAGGCCACTTTGGTATTGCCTTCGCTGAAGTGGGAATCTCCGAGTCCAATATGGGCGGGGAGAAATGAGGCATCGAGTTTAATCGCGGCTTTAAATTGTTGCCTGGCCGCAGCATGATCGTTTTTTTGCAGGAGAAGCCGGCCCACTTCGTATTTGACGCCCAATAAAATCTTCTGTTCTTTTTCCTTTTCCTCCTCCGAAAGATGCAGCTTGAGAATACGCTCTTGAAGGGGGTGGGTGTCTTCCCACTGTTGAATCCGCATCGTCAAATCGCGCAAGCGGGTGAGGGCGGTCAGATTGGTGCCGTCGAGTTGTAGAATTTCCTTAAGATATTGCATGGCCTCT
The DNA here is from genome assembly GCA_046756925.1 of Nitrospiria bacterium. Taxonomy (GTDB): domain Bacteria; phylum Nitrospirota; class Nitrospiria; order SBBL01; family JAADHI01; genus JAJDBU01. The sequence continues at coordinate 27,363 of JBHHXH010000024.1, read as the reverse complement.
TCAAATCGCTGGGCCTTTTCGAGGGACAAGGATAGTGCGAGCAGCACTTCGATATTTTGATCGTCCAAGCTGCGGGCCTTGCGATGCATGCGAATCGCTTCCGTGAAATTTCCCTCGATTTGGTAGATATGGCCGAGTCTGAGCAATGTGCTGATATGATTGGGGTCGAGCGCCAAAATCTTTTTAAACAGCGCGGCGGCGTCGCGGTAGCGCTTGGCAAGGAAGGCATTGACCGCGTCGGTGTGGTAGAGGTCGATTTGGGTGCTTTGCTTTTTTTTTCGGGTCTCCTTCCAGTTGAGAACGATATGTTTTATTTCGCGAACGCCGAAGGAAACAATGACCAGGAGGCCGCCCAAGGCTGTTGAAAAGAGAATCAAGGCGGTGATGGAAAGCTCGACAGACGATCCCTTATTTAAGAACAGGGTGACTTTATTCGGATTCAGCGTGGCCAAGTATCCGACAGCACCCATGAGGGCAAAGAAAAGTAGGATGAAAAAAGGCATGTCTTATCCGTTTCCCCCCTTTTTTATAGGGAGTTCTGCCTTTGCGTCGCCAAGGACGGTTTGGGGGGCGTCTCCCCATAGACTGTCTAGATTGTAAAACGTCCTGGTGTCGTTTTTAAAAATGTGTAGAATGACATCTCCGTAATCGATCAAGACCCAGTGAGCGGCCTCGCGGCCTTCCACGCTGAGCGGACGCATTCCTTCTTGTGTAAGGCGCGTTTCGACGCTTTCGGCAATGGCCCGTATCTGTGGTTCGGATTCCGCCGAGCAGATCACGAAAAAATCGGCGAGGGAGGTCAATTCGCTGACTTGGAAGAGGACGATCTCTTCAGCATGTTTCGATCGAACGATCTGTCCGATCCGGAGGGCTTTGTCCTTCGCGTCCCATGCGTGTTTCCCCTTTGGACGCTCCCTATAATCCTTAGAAATGACCATCCTCTTTATAGATTTTGTGTTTGATTATATAAGACTCCACGGATTGAGGCAAGCGCTTTCTCGTTGTCGGATCCGATTCGAGGCCTCTTCGGATTTCGGTGGCGGAGATCGGAGAGATCGGGATAGAGATAAAATGAAGAGCTGTTTGATCGCTCGTTGCGAAGCGATATAATTTTTTAAATCCATGATCGAGATCATGGAGCGCCGTCCGGTCGATGGTGCGGAGGGTATCGATTCCAGGGACCTTTGAAAAGGGGTGACCGGGTCGTGCAATGATAACGAAGTCGCAGAGGGTGAGTAAACGCTCCGGGGACTTCCAGGTGTGGAATTGAGTGAAAGCGTCCATTCCCACAATGAAAAACAAGAGGTCCTTGGGATAGCGTTGCTGCAATGCTTCCACGGTATCGATGGTAAAGGACGGTCCTGAACGCGTTGTCTCAAGATCGCAAAGTTGAAATTGGGGGGTTTCCGATAGCGCCAGCCGGACCATTTCCAATCGATGATGGACGGAGAGGATCTCGGCATTTTCTTTATGCGGGGGGCTGCCGGCGAGTATAAAAAGGACGAAATCAAGCTGGAAGGCATTGAGCACTTCCCTTGCAGCATGCAGATGCCCCATGTGGATTGGATTGAAGGTCCCACCCAATAGACCGATACGCTGTCGTTTCATGGTATGCGTTTTATCTACCTTTAAGGATACTTTCAAATTCGGAAAGGTTTTTTCTCGTTCATCTTAATTATACAATCTATTCAAACGGCTGCAAGGTGTTATCGATGTGTCGTCGAAGATACCCCGAGAGAAAAGGCGCGCGGATTCCCTATTGGATTTTAAAGTATCGATACGGTCGATTTTGTCATGGATCGGCGGTCATCGTCAAAAAGCGGGTCGATCGAAACAATGGGTGGACAGGGAGGCTGATGGTTTAAATGACGACAAAGGTGTCGGCTATTCCAGGACTTGACCGTCTCCAAGGATAATATATTTCTTGCAGGTCAGATCGACCAAAGCCATGGGGCCCCGGGCATGGATTCGGCTGGTCGAAATACCCATCTCCGCGCCGAGACCCAGCTGATAGCCGTCGTTAAAACGGGTGGAGCTGTTAATAAAGACGGCCGAGGCATCGACCTCATTTAAAAAACGCATGGCGTTGGAGTGATCCTGCGTGACAATGGCCTCGGAATGTTGAGATCCGTAGACAGCAATGTGTTCCATGGCCTTGTCAAGGGAAGAAACCACTTTTACGGCAAGAATCAAATCGAGATATTCGGTATGCCAATCGTCTGCTATCGCGGGTGAAACCCCTTCCGCATCCTGGCCCAATATCGCGTGTGTCTTCTTGCATGCGCGAATGTCGACACTGGCCTTCCGAAGCAGAACGGCAATGCGTGGGAGAAACCTTGGCGCGACCGCCTCATGAACCAACAGCGTTTCCATTGCATTACAAACGGACGGCCGTTGCACCTTCGCATTCATGCAAACCGCCTCTGCCATTTCGATATTCGCGGATGCATCCACAAAGGTGTGGCAGATGCCCTTGTCATGCTTCATCACCGGTATTCTGGAATGTTCGGTGACCGTTCGGATCAGGCCTTCGCCGCCACGGGGAATGATCAGATCGATAAATGCGTCCATCTTCAGTAGCTCGAAAATCGCCTGGCGGTCTGTGGTTTTGATCAATGTGAGTAGATGATCGGGGAGTCCGGACGAACGCACGGCCATTTGCAATCGGGAAGCGATGGCGGTGTTGGAATGGATCGCCTCCGAACCGCCCCGGAGGACCACACCGTTTCCCGACTTGATACAGAGGGCGGCGACATCGGCGGTGACGTTCGGACGCGATTCGTAGATGATGCCGATCACGCCGATGGGTGTTCGCATTTGCCCGACTTGAAGGCCGTTGGGCCGACGCCGCATATTGATCACTTCGCCGACCGGATCGGGCAGGGCCGCCACATCGCGAATCCCCGTCGCCATCGCCGCGATTCGCTTCTCCGTCAGCGTTAGTCGCTCCAAGAGCGGTTTCGAGAGCCCCTTCCGCCTCCCGGCATCGAAATCTTTTTGATTCTCGGCGATCAAAAAAGCCGTGTCCGATTCCAGACGGTCGGCCATGGCAAGCAGGGCCTTGTTTTTTAGATGGGTCGAGCGGGTCGCAAGGACCTTCGATGCCGCTTTTGTCCCTTGGACGGCTGCGCGAATCTCATCATAGAGCGCCATTGACGATCACCAAATTATCGCGATGGATCACTTCATCCATCCCTTTATATCCCAGCACCCCTTCGATTTGAGAGGAATGCATGCCTTTGATTTGAATCATCTCAGATGCGTTGTAATTCGTCAAGCCTTTGGCGATCTCCCTGCCCTCATGAGAAACGCAAAGAATGGCGTCACCCACATCGAAGGAACCCTCAACGGCGGTAATCCCGGAGGGCAGGAGGGAGCGCCCCCGATTCACGAGGGCATCGGCGGCACCGCCGTCGAGCGTCACGCGGCCTCTGGCCTTTAACGCATACGCGATCCAATGTTTTTTCGATGACAGGCGGCCCGACTGGGGGAGAAAAAGGGTCCCGACCGTCTCCCTCTGAAAGGCCCGTTTGATATAGCCTGGCTTTTGGCCGCTGATGATGAGCGTGGTCACGCCATAGGACGAGACGTGCTTGGCCATCTTGATCTTAGAGGCCATGCCGCCGGTTCCACCCTGCTGTCCCGTATCACCGGCCATCTTTTGAATCTCTTCCGTCACCCGTTCGACAAGATCGATCCGCTTGGCTTGGGGATTTTTCCTGGGGTCGTCCGTATATAGACCGTCGACATCGGAGAGGGCGATGAGGAGAGAGGCGTCGACCAGGTGGGTCACTTGTGCGGCAAGATCGTCGTTGTCGCCGAGCTTAATCTCGTTCACAGTGACGGTATCGTTTTCGTTGATGATGGGGACGATCCCATGTTCTTGAAGGGTCATTAAGGTGTTGCGCGCATTGATGAAGCGCTTCCGGTCGGAAATGTCTCCGTGGGTTAAAAGAATTTGGGCGACCTTGATCCCGTATTGTTCGAAGAATCTTTCGAAGGCCCACATCAAACGGCTTTGCCCGACAGCCGCTGCGGCCTGCTTCATGGGAATCGTCTGCGGCGGGCCGACCAGACCGAGCTTCTCTGTTCCGCAGAGGATGGCGCCGGAGGAAACGACGAAGGGTTCGTGCCCCTGATCGCGTAATTCGGCGATTTCCTTGGCAATTTCCTGTAATCGCGTTTCATTGAGACCGCGCTTCCGTGAAGCGATGACATTGCTCCCGATCTTGATGACGATCCGTTTATTTTCTTTCAGCGAAGGGGCTGCCATCGATACTGTTGTCCCGGTGATAGTGGTTTTAAATTTAGAAGACGGATGATCTTTCTTCATTTCGAAAGTGTTCCACCGCGCGTCCCAAGCATTGGATGAGTGCATCCATGCCTTTGCCGGTCACGGACGACGTCTCAAAAAATGGGATGCCTCTTTTTTTGAAATATGGCCGTACCAACACAGCTTGTTGCAAAGCGCCGGGAAGATCGATCTTTGTGCCGGTCACCATGAACGGTTTTTTATGCATATCCGGATGATAGCGTTCGATTTCATTGCGAACGATTTCAAAAGCGTGTATCGGGTCGTTGACGCCCTCACCGGAAAGGTCGAGAAGATGCAATAATATCGATGTCCGTTCCAGATGTTTTAAAAATTGGAATCCCAAACCCTTCCCTTCATGGGCGCCTTCGATCAGGCCGGGGATATCGGCGATGGTAAATTGGTGCATTCGATGACGCGCTCCCTCCCAGATGACGACCCCGAGGGCCGGCTCAAGGGTGGTAAAGGGATAGTTAGCAATTTTAGGATGCGCTTCTGTAATGGACGCCATCAGGGACGATTTTCCGGCATTGGGCAGACCGACCAAGCCCAGGTCCGCAAGGAGTTTCAACTCCACCCATAACCAGCGATCCTCTCCGGCATCTCCCGGCTCGGCCATCCGGGGGCTTTGTTGTGTCGCCGATTTAAAACGACTGTTTCCGCGTCCGCCCTTTCCGCCTTTGGCCACCACCACCCGCTGTCCGGCCTCCACGAGGTCCGCCAGGATCTCGTTCGTGTCTCGATCCCGGACCACAGTGCCGACCGGTACGCGAATGATCGTATCCGCGCTGTTTTTCCCAGTGGCGTTTTTGCCGCTGCCGTGGCCGGCATGCTTGACCGTATAATGCTGTTGATAACGAAGATCGACGAGTGTTGAAAGTTGAAGTCCCGCCTCGAAAACGACATCACCTCCCTTGCCGCCGTCCCCGCCGTCCGGACCGCCGCGAGGCACGTACTTTTCCCGACGAAAACTAATACAGCCCTTGCCGCCGTCTCCGGCTTTGACATAAATTTTGACCTGATCGATAAACATGGATGAGAAATGAGGACGAAAGCAGAAGCGACGTCGCGGTAGGGGGTTTGTGTGGCTGGAGAAACCCTGTTTGGGTTTTAGGGGGTGGGATAAACGCTCACCCGTTTTTTATTTCGTCCGGCCCGCTCGAATTGAACGATACCGTTGGCCTTGGCGAACAAGGTATCGTCCTTGCCAAGACCCACATTTTCACCGGGGTGGATCCGGGTGCCCCTCTGCCGGACCAGAATATTTCCCGCCAAAACATGCTGCCCGCCAAAACGCTTTACCCCCAGACGCTGCGAATGGCTGTCGCGTCCGTTTCGTGTGGAGCCGCCTCCTTTTTTATGCGCCATAAACTATTCCTTTACGATTTCCGATATCTTAAGCCGGGTAAACGATTGCCGATGACCTTGGCTCCTGCGATAATTTTTTCGCCGTTTTTTCTTAAAGACGCGAATTTTTTTATATCGTCCTTGTGCGAGCACCTCTCCAACGACCTTTGCCCCCTCAAGGGCCTTGGCATCCATGGTGATCTGCTGGTCATCTTCCAGCATGAGGACGGAGGAAAAAGCGATCTTCTCGCCGACCTCAGCCTCGCACTTCTCCACCTCGACCAAGTCACCGACGGCGACCCTGTATTGCTTTCCACCTGTTTCAACGACCGCACGCATTTCGCTTTTCCCCTCTTGCACTCTGATAAGACGTTTTCCTTAAAAGAGATTTTTTCTAACATACTTGATTTATGAAGTCAATGATGGGCGCTAAAAAACCATCGCGCCGGTTATTGAACGGTCGAGAAAAAAGGGGGATACGAAGAAGGCTGACGGGGCTTCTTGAGACCGGCATGATGGTTTTGAGAATCACGACACCGTTATTCTTCCAATGTCCCTTTTCCAGAATCAATATATACTGTGCAATGACGGTCGTGCGGTCCATGCCGGTGACCTGCACGAGGGCGGTGGCGCCTTGGCGATTTTCAGAGAATGCGATTTCTTCAAATGACGCCACCCGGGATTTGGCGATTTGAGGGTAACCCTCCTGCACCATGTGTTCGAAGGATGCCAGCGAAAAAACCGATTGGATCCGGCTTGAGGCCAAACGATAGGCCGCGGGATAATCGTCCGCATTGAAGGCCGCCAGCTGTTCTCGAATAAGGGACTGAACGCGGCCAACTTCCGCATCCTCTACGAAAGCGGCGTTTGTAGAAAACGCGGTTATCGCCACCGACCCGAGGACAAGTAGATAAATGGTGAAAATCCTTGTTCGTAAAATGACGAAGGTCTCCGGAACGAACTATCTTGGAAATATACACCGATGCGTTTATTCTTTCAAATCCGCATGTGTATTCTTTCGAATAATGAGGATCGGGAAGGCGACGGATCGCCGGAGGCGCTAAATGGTTGACATGGACAAAGGGGGGGACTAGAATTTTCTAATCCGATAAAACGATGGACTCCAGTGAAAATTCAAGTCTCACATCCCGCCATCCCGGGATGGGGGTCCACCTTCGAATAAGGAGTGACGGCATTAGCGATCGGCAAGCCTACAAAGACCCTTGGCCGGAAGAAAAACGCCCGCAAGCCGCGCGACAAACGGCCATTCAATTGATTGACAAGCTCCTCTTGGACATCGAGGAGGATGCGCAGCGGAAGGTCCTGATTCGTCTGCGAGAACGGCTGGCCCAAAGCGATTTGACTTTGCAACAGCTTCAAGCGGAGGTCAAAAAGCTCTCCGAGGTGGTCGAAAAAGTGACCGCCCCCGCCAATCGAATCGGTACCCTGCTCAATCTGCCGACGCCCAAGACGGCCCATATCGTTGTGGGCGGCACCGAATATTACGCAAACATCGACCCGCGCCTGACACCGGAAAAACTGAAGGTCGGCGCTCAGATTTTGGTCAACGAAGCCTATGTCGTCATCGAAACCTTGGGCTACGACAAGGGCGGTCCGATCATGAAAATCAGTGACCTGCTTCCGGATGGTCGTATCCGGGTGGCGCAGGAAGCCGGTTTGAATGCGGCGCTCCTCATCCCTGCGGCCACTTTAAAGGATCTCCAATTGAAGGTGGGAGATGAAGTGCGGACCGATTCCACCCGCAGGGTGGCGGTGGAACGGGTCGAATCGGCCGAGCGGCGGGCCCACGTTCTGGAGCGCATTCCAAAAGTCACTTGGGAGATGATCGGGGGACAAAAGGAAGCGATCGAGGCCATCCGGAATACGGTCGAGCAACCCCTCCTCCACCCCGAACTTTACCGGCGTTTTCAATATACCCAACCCAAGGGCTTCCTCCTCTACGGCCCTCCCGGGTGCGGAAAAACCCTGATTGGGAAAGCGACGGCTGCAAGCCTCACCCAGCGGCTTCGAGAAGAGGGACAGGAAAAGGTGGAGGGTTATTTTCTCCATATCAAGGGGCCGGAAATCCTAAACATGTGGCTTGGGGAATCGGAGCGGATGGTTCGGGACATCTTTTCACAAGCCAGGGGGAAGCGGGATTCGGGTCATCTCCCCTTTCTGTTCATCGATGAAGCGGAATCGATACTCGGCACCCGGCGTTCCATGCGTTCGCATAATATCTTGAGCACCCTCGTCCCGATGTTTTGTGCGGAAATGGACGGGATCGCCTCCCTCAAGGACATGGTGATCATCCTGGCATCCAACCGTCCCGACCTCATCGACCCGGCCGTGTTGCGGCCGGGTCGAATCGACCGAAAGATCAAGGTCGGCCGTCCGAATCGATCGGCGGCCAGAGAGATTTTCGCCATCTATCTCGACCCGAATCTGCCCTTGGACCAAGGGCTCGTCGCCCAATGGGGAGGCAAAGCACCCAAGGCGCGGGAGGCGCTTTTGGATCGAACCGTCAATGCCCTCTTCAACACGAAAGCGGGTAACCGGATGATCGAAGTCCGGCTCCGAAGCAGCCGGAGTGAAACCCTCTATCGCAAGGATCTCGTCAATGGCGCCATCATCGCCGCGATTGTGGACCGGGCCAAGGAAAAAGCCATCAAGCGCGCCGCCGCCGGGGAATCGGAGGGTTTGCGCCAGGAAGATCTCCTTCATGCGATGGACGCGGAATACAAAGAAGGAGAAGTGCTTCCGCCGACGGACATCTTGGAAGATTGGCTGATGCTCCTCGACCATAACCCCAAAAATGTGGTGGGAATTTCCCGCGTTGATCGCAAGACACCTCCATCCTTGGTTCGAAAGCCGGTGATCTAAGGCCGGAAGAAAAAGGGTCATGAGAAGATGCTTCGACTCTACGGCATAGAAACGGAATATGGCATTACCCGTGAAGACCTCGACCGTTTCGATCCCGTGGTCGAATCGATGGAGTTGGTGCGCAGCCACCATCGTCCCTTCCGCTCGGACTGGGACTACGGCGGGGAAGACCCGAAGCAAGATGCCCGTGGCTTCCGGGCCAAAACCCTTCAGCAAGAAAAAGAAGAGATCGAGTTCGAAGTGCTCGATCGCCGCCGGCCATTTTCCTTCTATGAGATGAAGAGCGATCTCATGCTGCAAAACGGCGCGCGATTTTACAACGATCACACCCATCCGGAGTATTCGACACCCGAATGCGCCACCCTGAAAACATTGGTGGCCCACGACCGCGCCGGTGAACGCATCCTTCAGGCCTGCGCAAGGAAACGCAACAGACTCCTGGGCAAAAGAGAGGCCGTGCAGCTCTATAAAAACAACACCGATTTTCATGGTCATAGTTACGGCTGCCACGACAATTACCTGTTGCCGAGGCGACTGCCCTTCAATGACCTGGTGACCTTCCTGATTCCTTTTCTCATCACCCGCCAAATTTTTGCGGGTGCCGGAAAGGTCGGCACGGAAAACGAAGCCGGATATACGCTGGGGATTTTTCAGCTTTCCCAAAGGGCCGATTTCATCGAGGTGCCCGTCAGCATCGATACCATGCACCAGCGGCCCATCCTCAATACACGGGATGAACCGCATGCGGATGCAAGCCTGTACCGGCGGCTGCATCTCATCGTCGGAGACGCCAACATGTCCGAGTATGCAAGCGCGCTGAAGGTCGGGACCACCTGGATGGTGTTGCAGCTCATCGAACGCGGGCGGGCCCCGAAGGACGCCCTCATCGACATGCCGGTCCAAACGCTTCAAGCGCTTTCAAAAGATCCCTCGCTTCGTCAGACCCTTCGTTTGGCCGACGGCCGCAGCATCTCACCCGTGGACCACCAGCGGCTTTACCTGGAGGCGGCCTTGGATGTCTTTGGAGAGGGAGACGCGGAAACCAGCTGGATATTGAAACACTGGGCTTTAACACTCCAGGGCTTGGATTCCGATCCGGTGCAGCTGGCGGACCGTATCGACTGGATTGCAAAAAAATGGCTGATTGAAACCTTTATGGACGCGGAGGGAGTGGGGTGGACCGATCCGAGACTGCCCTGTCTTGATCTCGAATACCACAATATCCATCCGGAAAGGGGGCTGTTTCTCGCCTTGGAAGCGGAGGGAAGGGTTCAGCGGCTCGTCGATGAGGAGGCGATTCGCCAGGCGATTGAGACCCCTCCCGCCGATACGCGTGCCGCCGTCCGGGGACAAATTGTCCAGCGTTTTCTCGACGATATCGACAAAATACAATGGGAGACGATTCATTTTAAGGGCGGTTCTGCAAATCATAAATATTCCTTGGCGCAGCTTTTCGATCCGCACGCGCTTGCACAAGAAATCGATCGGGTGCGCACCAGCCGGACCGTCGAAGACATTTTAAAAAATGAGGCGTGAATGGCATGGACCATCGCGCTTGATACATCGATGAAGGAGGCAGTATGAATACCTTGTTCGAAAGACGTGAAAAACCCTTCGAGCCGATCGAAAGGCCCCGGGAGGAAGACGGACCGAAAAAACCGGAGACCGACACTTCTCGGGACAATCTCCTGAAGCGGATGCGCAAGGTGGACCCCAAGCAGTCGGAGCACTATCGCCAAAGAACGGGGGAATGATGGCGGACGGAGATTTCCTGGATCTTTTAAAAAGAGAAGGCTACAGCCTCGGCTCTACCGTTTCCGTGGGCGGAGCGTCCACCAAAGCAGAAACGGGTTTTGCGGATTCGGCGACCACCATCCTCGCCTTTAAATATCGAGGCGGCATCCTGGTGGCCGGTGACCGGCGGGCCACCGCCGGCACCACCGTAATGCACGACCGGGCCGACAAAGTCATCGAGATCGATCGGCATGCTGTCATGGCGATCGCGGGGGTGCCCGCCACCGCCTTCGAGATCGCCAGAATCCTCGGGCACACGTTTAAATATTATCGACGCAGTCAACTGCAAGAGTTGTCTCTCGAGGGAAAGGTCCGTGCACTTTCCCGTCTGATCAAAGAAAATGCGCCCATGGCGCTGCAAGGCATCGGGGCGGTCGCACCGATTTTCGCCGCCTACGACTCGGACATGCAGGAAGGGCGTATCTATTTTTACGACATCCTCGGCGCGCAATTTGAGGTCGTGGAATTCGCCACATCGGGTTCGGGATCGCCCGGCATCCGGGGCGTCCTCCACTTTAATAATCGCTGGAGCGATCGCGCCATCGCCGATACTTCGGAGGCGGAGGCGGTCGTCTTGGCCCTGCGTCTCCTTGAAACCGCGGCGGAGTACGACATTGCCACGGGCGGCGTCAAGCAGGCGGCGAATATCTTCCCGATCATTAAAACAATCAACCCGGAGGGCGTTCGGGAAATTCCGATCGAGCGTCTGAAGTCCTGCTATCTAGAGAAGGTCAGTTCAAGCGATGTTTGAAGAACCCTACCGATGGGTCGAGGCGGTGTCCAATCGCCGAGAATACCTCGAAGAACAGCTCAAATCGGGAAGCCCGGTGGTGGCCCTCCCATGCCGTGAGGGCTGCGTGCTGTTGTCCTTTCATGCCGGGACCCAAAAACTCTATGAAATATACGACCGCATCGCCTTGGGCGCCCTGGGGCACCCGGCCGATGTAGAACGCTTGCGAAACGTCATCCTCGACATGGCCCATGTCGAGGGTTTTAATCGGTCTCCGGCCGATGTCACGGCACGCCGTCTCCTTCAATTCGGCCTGGCCCCGATGATCAAACAAGCCTTTGAAGAGATTACGCATGCGCCCTTTATCATCCGGCTGTTGATCGCGGAATTGGGCCCCTCGGTCAAGCGGACCTTTTATACCCTGAATTATGATGGGGTTTTTAAGGAAGCGCCGCGCGGCGCCGTCCTTGCCCCATCCGAGGAAGCCGCCGCGCGGGCCGATTCGGCATTGAATGAAATCCCGGAACCCGGAGACCGCCCCTTCCTGGAAGTCGCAAAAGATGCCTTGAAAATTTGGGGGATCGGGGAGACACCGAAAAAGTACCTTAAAACACATTTAGAAAAAACGCTCAAGTCGCGCACGATCGAAGCCGTGCTCCTTTCGCCGGAGATCCCGGGCCCGTCGAAATATCGTGTTTTCAACGCCGATGAGATCGCCGCGTTCACCCATGAATGGAGGCGTGATTGAGCCCAGGTCATCTCTTCGGGATCGAAACCGAGTACGGGTTCTTGGTGCATCATCGAGACGATCCCTTCGCATCGGAACGGATCGTTCATCAGGTCAGGGATTATCTTTTTAAGGAGCGAAAGATCGGGCTCATCGATCTGCATCATCGTGCCCACGATGAACCGCCGGGAAACGGCGGATTTCTCCTCAACGGCGGCCGGTTGTATATCGATATGGGACACATCGAATATGCAACCCCGGAATGCACGCGCCTCTCGGAAATCGTCAGCTACGACCGGGCGGGCGACATCCTCTTACAGCAAACCTTGGAAGAGATGGGCCTGGCCGGTGAGGCCGGTTTTATCAAAAACAATGTCGATTACGAGACGGGGGCGACCTTCGGCTCCCACGAAAATTATCTCGTATCCCGCGCGTTTCCCTTTACCTTGGAGGGCTTGGGGCAGCTGATCCCTTTTTTGGTCACGCGGCAGATCTTTGCGGGAGCGGGACGCATCGGCGCGAATTTCGTTCCGGACGGCTTTATCCTTGTGGGAGAAGCGGACTTTCCGAACATCCCTTTTCAGATTTCACAACGCTCGGACCATATCGTCAGCGACTTCTATCAATGGGTGCAGTTCAACCGCGCCATCATCAACACGCGGGACGAGCCCTTGGCCGATCCCGAGCGTTACCGGCGAATTCATCTTCTTCTGGGGGATTCGAACCTCTCCGAGTATGCAGCGGCGCTCAAGGTGGGGACGACCGCGCTGGTATTGGACTTGATCCAAGAAGGCATGGCTCCGGACCTTTCCATCCAAGATCCGGTTTTGGCCCTCAAGTCCATCTCACGAGACCCCAGCCGCCGTTGGGAAGTTCGGCTGGAAAACGGCAGGCCCAGCACGGCCGTCGAGATACAAGGCCGATACCTGGAAGCCGCACAAAAATACCTGGCCGGACGGGATGAAGACAGCGATTGGACCCTGCAAGCCTGGGGGGAAACGTTGAACGACTTAAACGGCGATATCGAAAATCTGGTCGGGCGTATCGACTGGGCTTCCAAGCTTTGGTTGTTGGAAAGTTTCATGAAAGCGGAAAAGCGCGATTGGGAGGATCCCTGGCTAAAGAGCCTCGATATCGAATACCACCATACGAATCCAGAAAGGGGCCTTTACTTCGGCTTGGAAAACGAAAACAGGGCCGTCCGCCGCACGACCCCCGATTGCATTCGCCAAGCCCTGGAGATGCCGCCCTCGGAAACACGCGCGGTGGGCCGCGCCTGGCTCACACGCCGCCTGCTGGAGGATCCCGCACCCTATATCATCCATTGGTCTTCTTTTTATATAAAAGAAAAAAACATGCGCATGACCGACCCTTTTCATACCTACCTAAAGGAAGTCAAAGCCTTTTTAGGCGGCTGATAATCCGTTTCAAAATTCGGTTTTGGCAATCTTGTTGGTCTCGGTCGAACGATGATCTATAACGAGCGTGTACTGTTGGTTTTGAGTGAAGAGAAACAGGGCCCCTTGAATATGACCCTCTTAAATGCCGGATTTCCGCCTGCGCGGGAATGACAACCCTACAGGGAAGGCCTCTTGCTAATGGATTCACGACCCCTTCTTGAAAGGAAGTGACAATCAATCCTTCCACGTTATACAATAACCGGATTTTGGAGATGACGATGGACAGTCCCGCTTTTTTAACAGGCTTGAACGGTCTGCAAACCCGCCTAATCGACCTTTGCCGTTCCATGGCGGAGAACGAGCGTACTTTTGTCAATACCAAAGACCTTTTGAGAAACCTTGCACTGAACGATTGGAGGTTTGACGAAGCGGATTTCGAAGAAGAATGCGAGGAATTGGCGAGCGTCGTCGAGCCGATCGATTGTTATGAGAGCGAAAGCGTGGGGCTTGCCTATCGCGTGATGCTGCGGATGGGGCTCCCGTGGCGAAATCGCTATCCGCTTTTCGATCTTGCGGGCATGATGGGAGATCTTCACGATGAAATGCCTTTCGGGCCCGAATCGGTCGAAGTTCGGCTCTCGAAATATGCCAGAGTCCTCCTGCCGGCTGTCCATCAACCACGCTTGCCGCTTGCCCTACTAAACGGTGTTTCCTTGGCGGACGGGGCGGAGGTGCCGCCGCACAATTTGGAGGAACTCTGGATGGCCATGGAGCAGGTCCGTCAAGATCCGGATCTGCGGCTCTCGGATTTAATGGAGGTCATCCCCGGTCCCGATTTCGGGTCGGGCGGCGTCGTGGGTGGGCTTGCGGCGATCCGCGAACTGTACGAAAAAGGAGAAGCCGCCTTAACGCTGAGGGGACGGATCGAAACGGAAATCGAAGGAGGGCGAACGCGTGTGGCGGTGACATCGCTTCCGCATGGGGTGCTGCTAAAAGAAATCCTGGAACAAATCGAAGCTTTAAGGGCCAAGGATCTCTTTCCGCTTTACGATTTCAAAAATGCCTCCGGGAAAACAGGGGTTCGACTCGTATTCGATGTGTCGCCCAAAGTGCCCGCGGGGCGGCTCAAGGAGATCCTCTATCGTGAAACCAGCCTGGAACGCACCCCTCGTTTTCGCTGCGGTTATGGTGATCCCTCGAACGGAGGCGGGGAGGGGCCGCTGGTCGCGGTTTTAAAGGCGGCGGTTTCTCAATGCAGTGCCGCCTGGGTACGGAGGGACGGCAAGGCCCTTCGAGAGATTCCCCTCCTTCGCGACATCATCCGTTTCGGACTTTATAAAAATCCGCTCAGCACCCTCACGGATGCACGTCGTACTTGCATTTTAGAGATCGACGCGACATGAAGGCCTTTGTAAGTGTCCTAGACCAAGTCCCCGATCGGCACGTCAATGGGGTCTCTACGCCCTTCCTGTCTTTGAAGGGGCAGCCCCTCCTCCTCTATGTTCTGGTGGCCTTGGATCGCGTGCGCCCGGTCGAGGAAATCATCGTCGTCGGGCCTCAAAAACGCATCATGCAGGTCCTTGAGGGCGCCTTGCACTCCGGTGTGCTCTTTTCGAAAAGCATCCGCGTTCATGGACAAAATGGAACGCGTATCGAAAACATGTTCTCCGCCTATGCCGAATCGTTTTCGAGCGGCCCAGCGTCGGAGGATCCACTCAACTTGGTTTCGGAGGAGGCCCCCGCCCTTTTTCTTCCGGCGGATATACCCCTGGTCACCACCGCGGAGATCGAATCCTTTATTGCCGCATCCGATATGACAAGGTATGACTATACCATGGGGATCAGCTCGGAAGCCGCTTTGCGGCCGTTTTATCCCAATGCCCATCAACCCGGGATCAAAAAGCCGTATATTGCCTTACAAGATATGACCTTCCGGCCGAACAACCTTCATCTATTGAGGCCTTTTCGGGTCGCGGAGAGAAACCCGCTGAAGGGCTTGAATGTCAAGCCGCTCGGCCATTCGGAGGACGGCGGCAAGCGACTCGAAAAAGGGAACTGGGTCAAAGACCTGCCTTTTTATTTCCAAGAACTGCTGATCGGCGGCCTAGATCCGAAAGATATTGCGCAGGCGGCCAACTTGATTGGGAAGGACCGTCCGCTTGGAGCGCTGGAGGCGTATTTCTCCCGTAAATTGAATATCGCATTCAAAATGATTGAAAAGTGGCGGGGCGGCGGCGCATTGAATATCGATGATGAAGCGGCTTATCGTTCTGTTTCGCTGCGTTTGGATGAATGGCGGGCTTACTTCTTGTCCCTCAATCGAAATGAAAAAGGTGAAGATCTCTGCCCGGTTTCGGGAGACCCCTGTCAATCCGCATAGGGGTTTTTTTAAGGAAAAAGCCCGCGGGACAGTTTGGCCTTGGCGATTTTTCGAATGGAGAGCATGAGTGCGGCCAAGCGCATATCAACCTTTTCGGACAGGGACAGGCTCAAGACACCCTGAAAAGCATTTCGAACGATTTCATGCAAACGGTCGTTGATCTCCTTTTCCTTCCAAAAAAGATTTTGCAGGCCTTGCACCCACTCGAAATAAGAAACGGTTACACCCCCGGCATTGGCCAAGATATCCGGAATCACGAAGACGCCACGGTCTCGCAAGATTTTATCCGCGATGGGGGTGGTCGGTCCGTTGGCACCTTCAACCAATATCTTGCAGGAGATGCGTTCGGCGTTTTCGTCGGTAATTTGTTCCGAGAGGGCTGCGGGAACGAGAACATCGCAAGACAGCTCTAAAAGTTCATGATTATTGATTCGGTCACCGCCCTGAAAACCGTCTATGTAGCAATTTTTTTCGATATGTTTTCGGAGCGCCGGGATGTCGATTCCCTTCGGATTGTAAAGACCCGATTTGACATCGCTGACCGCGACAACCCGGCACCCCCCTTCGTGTAGAATGGCCGCCGCATGGGCGCCCACCTTGCCGAAACCTTGTATGGCGATCGTTTTTGTTTCGGGCTGCATCTTTTTGTAGTCCATCGCCTCCATGATGCAATAGACGACCCCTCTTCCCGTCGCTTCCGCCCGCCCGAGCGAGCCGCCGATATCGATCGGTTTTCCGGTCGCGATCTCGGGTGTCGAGTAGCCTTTAAATTGGCTGTAGGTGTCCATCATCCACGCCATAATCTGTTCGTCGGTGCCGATGTCGGGGGCGGGCACATCGACTTCCGGTCCGATAAATTGGATGAGTTCGGCCGTATAGCGGCGTGTCAATCGTTGCCGCTCGTTTCGCGAAAGGGCATGCGGGTCGCAGCGAATACCCCCTTTCGCACCGCCGAAGGGCAGGCCCATCAAGGCGCATTTCCAGGTCATCCACATGGCCAAGGCGGACACTTCTCCCAAATTGACATCGGGATGGTAGCGAATGCCCCCTTTCGATGGGCCGAGGGTCGTATCATGGTGAACCCGGTAACCGTGGAAGACTTCAACCGAGGTGTCGTCCATTCGAATCGGGATGTTCACCATAATCGCCCGCTTCGGGTCCGTGAAACGCCTCCGTAAATTCGGATCGAGGGATAACTTATCCGCCGCCTGATCGAACTGTGAAAGGGCCATCCGATAAATCGGCGTCAGATATTCCGGGTCGCGTCTTTCTTCTCTCTTATAGCTGCTCATACGATTTCACCCTTATTTGGAGGACTTGCTTGGTTGAGGTTGATGGGACAAGGTTATTTTTTGGCGAAAAACCGGGGGAGATCGCGAACCGAAATCAAGCCGATCAAATCTCGAATCGATATGATTCCAACGATATTACCCGCTTCCGAAACCGCAAGGTGACGAATGCCCTTTTTCGACATCGTATCGACGGCCGAGAGAGCCGAGGCCCCGATATTGATGTCGATGATCGGCGTATTCATGATAACGCCGACGGGGATGAGCGCCGCTTCCAGATCATAACTGATGACCTTTCGAACGATGTCGGACTCTGTGACGATACCGACATGCTTTTCTTCCTCGGTGACCATCAGGGATCCGATTTTCCGCTCCGCCATCTTTTCGGCGGCCGCTTTGGATGAGGCGGATGCATGAATGGTTTGAATATCGCGATGGATCAAGACTTCCAAAGGATTGTACACATCGCCCATGCGGTGCATCGGGCCTTCGGTGTCTTCCGAGAAGAAACGGACGATGTCTCGAACGGAAATCATGCCCACGATTGTATCGTTTTCGGATATGCCGAGGTGACGAATCTCGTTAAAGCGCATCAAATGGTTGGCCTCGATGACGGATTTCTCAATGTCTATTTTGATGAGGGGGGCACACATGAAGTGACGGATGATCGTGTCCCCCGCACAATCCTGGGCGGCCACTTTGCGGACAAGGTCGCTCTCGGTAACGATCCCGACATAGGAATCTCCTTCCGCGACAAAGACCGAACCGATCTTAAAATGCCGCATCACGCGAGCGGTATCCGACACGCTTGCGTCTGGAGCGATCTTAATGACTTCTCTGTGGACCAACTTTTTTAAAGACATGATATCTACATGGAGGGTATATAAAGAGTATATAATAAATTAGGATATCGAACTGGCCGATGGTTGTCAATTGCAGGGCGACAGGCCTTTGTCCGATTGACATTAATAGGATTATTCGGTAAATTGAATCGTAGGAATCATCCCCGATCCCCATTGCGCTGAGGGATCAAATCTTCCCCTTGCTAAAATGACGAGGCCAAATGAATCGCCCTTGGCTGAATGACTATGAACCCAACGTGCCGCATACCCTTTTATACCCCGAAAAACCGCTTTTTCATTTCTTAATCGACACAGCGAACCGTTTTCCTGATCATCCTGCACTCACCTTTTACGGCAAGGAGATGACTTACCGTGCCCTCGACGAGGAAACAAGCCGATTTGCGCATGCCTTGGTCGGACTCGGCGTGGGGAAAGGCGATCGAATCGCCGTGATGCTTCCGAATATCCCGCAGTGTGTCGTGGCGTATTACGGAGCCTTAAAACTCGGGGCGGTTGTCGTCATGACCAATCCACTTTATGTAGAGCGGGAACTCCAGGTGCAGTTGGCGGATGCGGGTGCGGAAACGATCGTTGCCCTTGATTTATTTTATCCCCGCATCGAAAAGATACAAAAAGAAACCGCCCTAAAAAACGTCATCCTTACATCGATACGCGATGCGCTTCCATGGCGCTTGTCGCTGCTTTACCCCTTGAAGGCGATGCGTGAAGGGCAATCCGTTCACATCCGGATCAAACCGCCGGTTTACGATTTTAAGTCCCTATTGAAAACGGCTTCCGCTTCGCAACCGGCTGAAGATGTTAAAATAGACGATCTCGCGCTGCTTCAATATACGGGCGGGACCACGGGGACACCCAAAGGCGTCATGCTCAGCCATCGCAACCTGGTGGTCAACACCCTGCAATGCCGTCATTGGATGCCCAGCCTTCGGGAAGGAGAGGAGATTTTTCTTGCCGTGATCCCGTTTTTCCATGTCTACGGCATGTCGACTTGCATGAACCTCGCACTCTATCTCGGCGCCGCGCTCGTCTTGCTCCCCCGCTTCGTCACAAAGGATGTCTTGAAAACCATCCAAAAATACCGTCCCACCCTCTTCATGGGCGTTCAGGCCATGTATGTTGCCATCAATAATTTTCCGGACGTGAAGCACTTCGATCTCTCGTCGATCGAAGTGTGTCTCTCCGGCGCGGGGCCGCTCCATCAAGAGGTGCAACGCCAATTCGAGGCCATTACCGGCGGGAAACTCGTCGAAGGTTATGGTTTGTCGGAGGCCTCGCCCGTGACCCACGCCAACCCGATTTACGGCAAGCGAAAGCCCGGCAGCATCGGCCTGCCGGTTTCCGACACGGAGGCCAAGATCGTGGATGTCGATACCGGAACAAAACGCTTGGAAGTTGGAGAAGTCGGCGAACTCGCGGTGAAAGGCCCGCAAGTGATGCAGGGCTATTGGCAAAAACAGGAAGAAACCGATGCCGTCATCCGCGACGGCTGGCTCCATACGGGTGACATGGCCCGGATGGACGAAAAGGGCTATTTCTTCATCGTCGATCGGAAGAAGGACATGATCAAAACCAAGGGGGAAAATGTCTATCCCCGCGAGGTCGAGGAAGTTTTATTCAAACATCCAAAAATCACGGATGCCGTCGTTGTCGGCTTGCCCAACCATTTTGCCGGTGAAATCATCAAGGCCTACATCGTCCTGAAAGCGGGTGAATCTTCAACAGAAGGAGAAATTCTAAGCTTCTGCAAAGCATCATTGGCGAACTTCAAGCTGCCTAAAAAAATCGAATTCCGAAGCGAACTGCCGAAAACGGTGATCGGCAAGGTCTTAAGACGCGTCTTAATAGAGGAAGAAAAAGCGTTGGAGAGGGTCGGATGAAAGAAATCGTCATTGTCGAGGGTGTCCGCACGGCCATTGGAAATATGGGCGGTGCCCTGAAGGAAATCACGAACCAGAAGATGGGAGAACTCGTGGTCCGCGAAGCCCTCAAACGGGCCGGGATCGACCCGGCCGAGGTCGAGGAAGTGATCTTCGGCTGTGTCGGTCAGTACAGCGACGCCACGAACCTCGCCCGCGTCATCACCCTGATGGCCGGACTCCCCATGGCTACGCCCGCCTACACGGTTGCACGCAACTGCGCCTCCGGCCTCCAATCCGTCGTTAACGCCTGCCAAAATATCATCGCCGGTGACGCCGATGTGCAAATCGCCGGCGGCGTGGAGAATATGAGCCTCGCCCCCTATGTTTCCCGCGACATGCGTTTCGGCCAACGGCTCCGCCATTCACAAATGATCGATTCCATCTGGGAGGGCTTGACCGACGGATTCTGTGGACAGATCATGGGTTACACGGCTGAAAACCTGGCTGAAGAATTCAAGATCTCCCGTGAAGAGCAGGACAAGTACGCCGTCGAAAGCCACAAGAAGGCCTTCCGCGCCACGCGGGAAGGGAAGTTCCGTGAAGAGATCGTCCCCGTCACCATTCCTAAGAAGGTCGCGGGAAAAGAGGTGACGCCGGAAACCTTCGCGCAAGACGAAGGTCCCAATATCGCACTGACGGAACAGATGCTCTCGCTTTACCCGACCATCTTCAAAGAAGGCGGCTCGGTGACTCCGGGGAATGCCTGCCCGATCAGCGACGGCGCAGCGGCCTTGGTCATCATGTCGAAAGAGAAAGCCGAGGCCTTGGGAAAGGCGCCTTTGGGTACTGTGCGATCCTACGCCTCCGTCGGCGTTGAACCCAGCCGCATGGGCATCGGACCGGCCTTGGCCATCCCCAAGGCGCTCAAAAAAGCGAACCTGTCTCTATCGGATATCGAACTCGTTGAGGTGAACGAGGCCTTCGCCGTACAATATCTCGCCGTCGAACGCACGCTCGGTTTGAAGCGGGAGATCACCAACGTCAACGGCGGCGCCATTGCCCTGGGACACCCCGTCGGCATGAGCGGAACGCGTTTGATCATCACGCTGTTAAAGGAGATGAAACGGCGCAATCTCTCCCTGGGCGTCGCCTCGCTCTGCGTGGGCGGCGGCCTCGGGTCGGCCATGGTCTTGGAAAGAAAATAGGAGGGAAGGATGTACATCTACAAGGCAGCCGTCATCGGCGCAGGCACCATGGGTGCGGGCATTGCGCAGGTCATTACCTATTCGGGACTTCCGGTGATTTTAAGGGATGTGAACCAAGAGGCCGTGGACCGTGGTTTGAAGACGATTCAAAAAATCTATCAAAGCCGGGTCGATAAAGGGAAGATGACGCAATCCGAAATGGAACAAAAAATGGCGTTGGTCAGCGGCGCGACCGACGATAGCGGTTTTGGCGATGTGGATATCGTCATCGAAGCCATTTACGAAGACGTCGCCGTCAAACAAAAGCTCTTTCAAGACCTCGAAAAGGTCTGTCCCGAAACGACCATCTTCGCCAGCAACACCTCTTCCCTGCCCATTTCCGCCATCGCCTCGGCAACGAAAAAACCGGGCAAGGTCATCGGCATGCATTTTTTTAATCCGGCCCCGGTGATGAAACTGGTTGAGGTCATCCCCGGTCTCGGCACCTCGGATGAAACGGTAGACGACGTAGTGCTCTTTTCCGAATCGCTTCGTAAGATCCCGATCCGGGTCCAGGAATGCGCCGGTTTTCTCGTCAACCGCCTGTTAATGCCTTACTTGAACGAAGCCGCCATCGCCCTGCAGGAGGGTGCGGCCTCTGCGAAAGAGATCGATGCCGCCTTGGTGGCGTTCGGTATGCCGATGGGTCCGCTGACCCTTTTTGATCTCGTGGGCATCGACGTCTCCGTTAAGGTCGCTGATATCCTACACGACGCCTACGGCCCGCGCGCCAGCGCGGCCCGGATTCTTCGAGAACTCGATACCGCCGGACGCCACGGCACCAAGAACGGCGCCGGTTTTTACGACTATACGGACGGTGCTGCCAATGCCCTTTCCTCCCTGATTGCAAAGATCCAAAAGGAAGGAAATTTAAAGAAGGGCCCCTTCTCCGCCAACCGCATCATGATGCCGATGATCAATGAAGCCGTCATTTCTCTCCAAGAAGGCGTGGCCTCGGCGGGCGATATCGATATCGCCATGATGGCGGGTACCGGCTTTCCACAGGATAAAGGCGGGCCGCTGCATTACGCGGATGAAATCGGCGTCGATGTCGTTTTATCCGAACTGCAATCTTTTGCCGAAAGCCTTGGTGATCGCTTTTGGCCCGCGCCCATGCTCAAGCGCATGGTCGCGGGCGGCTATCTCGGCAAAAATACGGGCAAGGGGTTTTTTCAGTATTAAACTTTAACAATGAAGGAGGTCAAGGTGTCGGACGCACTCGTGAACAGCACCGTCGAAGGAGCCGTCGCAACCATCGTTCTGAACAATCCGCCAAGGAATATTTTGACCCTCGACTTGATCACGCAGCTCGAAACGGCGATCGACGCATTGACGGCCGACGTCGTCGTCAAGGCTGTCGTTATAACGGGGTCGGGACCGCTTTTTGTTGCGGGTGCCGATATCAAAGTCATCGCCGGAATCGATTCGGCGGAAGAAGGCGAAAAGCTGGCGCGGCAAGGCCAGGCCCTTTTCAATAAAATAGAGCAGATGCAAAAAGCCGTCATCGCCGCGATTAACGGCTTTTGTCTGGGCGGCGGCCTGGAATTGGCCATGTCTTGCCATATTCGCATCGCCGGCGACCGCGCACGCTTGGGCCAGCCGGAAATCAACCTTGGCATCATTCCCGGCTTCGGCGGCACCCAGCGGCTTCCGAGACTGGTCGGCCAAGCACGGGCCGTCGAGCTGATCCTTACAGGCGACATGATCAATGCCGAAGAGGCCAAACGCATCGGCCTGGTGAATAAAGTCGTCCCGGAGACCGAAGTTCTCAAACAAGCGACCGGCATGGCGAAAAAAATCGCCGCAAAGGGCGGTAAGGCCATTACCGCGGCCTTACAGGCCATCGAAGAGGGCATGCACGAGCCGCTGTCGATCGGCTTGGGCCGGGAGGCGCAACTCTTCGGCGAAATCTGCAACACGGAGGACAAAAAAGAGGGCATCTCGGCCTTTCTTGAAAAACGCCAACCCCGTTTTCAAGACCGTTAAAGAGGCCGTCTGCGATTTTTAGAACTGCACACGTCTCCCTAGAGATTTTTTTGGTATGCTTATGATTACGACTGGAGTAAGGGCCTATGGATTTTAATTTCACGGAAGAACAGACCATGCTCCGCGACATGGTACGGAAATTCGTCGACAACGAAGTGAAGCCCGTCGCCCAGCAGATCGACAAGGAACACAATGTGGACCTGATTCAGGACATCCTGAAGACGGCGGCCCCCCTCGGACTGCTCGGCATCCCCTTTCCCGAAAAATACGGCGGGGCCGGCATGGGAGAGACGGGGTATTGTGTGCTGCTCGAAGAACTCTCGCGTGGCTGCGCCTCGACCAGTGTGACCATCGGGGCGCATATCGGACTGGCCGGCATGTCGATTTTTATCGGCGGCAACGAGGGCCAAAAAGAGAAGTATCTGAAGCCGCTCGCCACGGGCGAAAAACTCGGTGCTTACGCCCTCACGGAGCCCGGCGCGGGATCGGATGCCGCCAATCTTCAACTCACGGCGAAAGAGGCCGGCAATCATTTCGTATTAAACGGCACCAAGCTCTGGATTACCAACGGCGATATCGCCGACATCGTCGTCGTCTACGGCCTGACCAATCCGGAACTGAAGGCCCGGGGCGGCATCACCGCGTTTATCGTGGAAACAACCATACCCGGTTTTTCGGCAAATAGAATAGAAGACAAGATGGGGCTGCGCGGCTCGGCCACGGCGGAATTGGTCTTTCAAGATGTCCGCGTGCCAAAAGAAAATGTCCTGGGTCAGGTCGGCATGGGTTTTAAGATCGCGATGGAAACCCTCGATGAAAGCCGGCTTTCGCTGGCTGCCGCGACGATCGGATCGGCCAAAGAATTGATCGCGATGTCGGTCGACTTTGCCAGGAAACGTGTGGCCTTCAACCAACCCATCGCCCAATTTCAGGCCATCCAATTCATGATCGCCGACATGGCGGCCGAGGTCTTTCAAATGGAATCCATCGTCTACCGGACGGCCTGGATGTACGACCAGGGAGAAAAAATTCCAAGAGAAGGGGCCATCTGCAAACTTTTCTGTTCGGAAGCTTTGGACCGCATCGTCGACAAGGCCGTGCAGATTCACGGCGGCAACGGTTTTATGGGCGAACATCCCGTCGAACGCTTCTACCGCGATTCGCGCGTCAACCGCATCTTCGAAGGCACAAGCGAAGTCCAACGCATGGTGATCGCCGAAGACGTTTTGAAAAAGGGAAGTTATTAGACCAATGAATATTGCCGTCTGCATCAAACAAGTGCCCGCTACCGAGTCCAAGATCAAACCCGACGCTAACGGCCTGGACATCGACCGCACAGGGCTAAGTTACGTGGTCAACCCTTACGACGAATTCGGCGTGGAAGAAGCCCTGAAGATCAAAGAGGGGCTGAATGTGGAAACGGTGACGGTCATCACCATCGGCCCCGACAAGGCCGCGGAAGCCCTTCGCACTTGCTTGGCCGTGGGCGCGGATCAGGCGATCCACATTAAAGACGATGCCTTGATGGGCGGCGATGCGCATACGATCTCTCGCGTTTTGGCGGCGGCGTTAAAAAAATCGGACTACGACATTATCTTTTTCGGACGGCAGGCCATTGACGACGACAGCGGCGCGGTCGGCATCCACGTCGCCGAATTGTTGGGCCTACCCCACGTGGCGGGTATCAATAAATTCGAACTCGATGCCGAAGGGCTTAAGGCCGTGGCGCATCGGCAGATTGAAGGGGCGGTCGAAGTGGTCGAAACAATGCTTCCCGCAATCTTCACCTGCCAGAAAGAATTGAACGAGCCGCGCTACGCCTCGCTTCCCGGCATCATGAAGGCCAAGCAAAAGCCGCTAACCACTTGGAGCCTGGCGGACTTGAGCCTCAGTCCCGAAGACGTCGGCGAAGACGCGGCCAAGGTCAAAGTCGAAAAGATCACAACGCCTCCGGTGCGCGAGGCGGGGAAGAAAATCGAAGGCGATTTGCCGCAGGCCGTTTCCGAACTCGTCCGTCTGCTTCGTGAAGAGGCGAAGGTTTTTTAAATTAAAAAGGAACATTGAATGGCCACGATCTTGGTCTATGCGGAGCTTTTAAACGGCAAACTCAAACGGGTTGCGCTGGAAGCCCTCGGTGCGGCGAAACGAATCGCAACGAAGGACGGCGACCAAATCGCGGCGGTTTTAATCGGTGAGGACATTGCCGATGAGAGCAAGACCCTTGCCGCCGGAGGCGCGCAGAAAGTTTATCTGGCGGAGGACTCGAACCTTGCCCTTTATTCGTCGGAGGTCTATGCCGCCCTCGTCGCCGATGCCGCCAAAGCGATGGATGCTTCCCTGATTTTACTGGGTGCAACCGCCATGGGAAAAGACCTCGGGCCCAAGGTCGCGGCCAAACTCGAAGGGGCCTTTGCCGGTGATTGCACCGGCCTCGAACTTAAAGCGGACGGCGCTTTCGTCGCCACGCGGCCCATCTATGGCGGCAAGGCCATTGCGACCGTCTTGAGTCAAGATCCAAAATTTCAAGTGGTCACCCTCCGACCCAATGTTTTTCCGGTCCATCCACTCGATGCGTCCGCACAAGCGAGTATCGAAACGGTCGAAGCAAGGACCGATTTCGCCGCACTGAAGGCCGTCGTCAAAGAAGTGGTCGCTGTCGTCGCATCCAAAGTGGAATTGACCGAGGCGCAGATCATCGTCTCCGGCGGCCGCGGCTTGAAAGCGCCGGAACATTTTAAGTTGATCGAGGAACTCGCCGATGTCCTCGGCGCAGCCGTGGGCGCCTCGCGGGCGGCAGTGGATGCGGGATGGAAACCGCACAGCTACCAAGTCGGCCTCACCGGTAAAACGGTGTCGCCCCTCCTTTACATTGCCTGCGGCATTTCGGGAGCGATTCAACATCAGGCCGGGATGTCTTCGGCAAAATACATTGTCGCCATCAACAACGATCCCAACGCGCCCATCTTCAAGATTGCCAATTACGGGATTGTCGGCGATCTCTTCGAGGTGGTTCCCCTCTTAATCGAAGAAATCAAAAAGCTGAAAGCCGCATAGGGCAAGCGATGACCTGTCCTCAGGAAGGCAATGATATCCGATAAATTCGATGTCGCCATTGTCGGCGCCGGTCCCGCCGGATCGTCGGCCGCCCTGACACTCGCTCGTGCGGGCCTTTCCGTCGTCGTCTTCGAACGGGGCGAATTTCCCGGCGCGAAGAACATGTTCGGCGGTGTGCTCTACACGACCATCCTCAACAAACTCGTCCCCAATTTTTGGGAAGAGGCCCCACTCGAACGCCAAATCGTCAAGCGTCGTTTTGGACTGCTCTCTGAAAAATCGGAAGCTGCCTTTGAATTCCGCTGCGAGGACTACAACGAAGCCCCGCCCTACAATCAGAGCTTCTCCGCGCTTCGCGCGCGCTTCGATCCCTGGCTGGCAAAAAAAGCGGAAGAAGCCGGGGCGCTCGTCATCCCCGAAACGGTGGTCGATGATCTGATTTGGGAGAACGAGAAAGTCTGCGGGGTCAAGGCCCGGCGCGAAGGCGGCGACATCCTCGCCGATGTCGTTATCGCCGCCGATGGAGTGAACTCTTTTCTCGCCAAAAAAGCCGGACTTCGGAAGGAATTCAAATGGAATGTCCTGGCCGTGGCCGCCAAAGAGGTGATCGCCTTGCCGAGGGAAGTGATCGAAGACCGTTTCGGTTTGGAAGAGAACGAAGGAGTTGCGATGGAATTCTTTGCCGATGCCGTGGCCGGGATGGTGGGCGGCGGTTTTATATATACCAACAAGGAATGTCTCTCCGTCGGCATCGCCTGTTCGGTCGACGCCTTCATCCACAAAAAAATCGTCCCGAACGATTTATTGGAACGCTTCAAATCGCATCCCAGTATCCGCCGCTTGATTCGAAAGGGCGAAACCCTGGAATATTCGGGCCACATGATTCCCGAAGGCGGTTACAACCAGGTGCCGCAAGTACTCACGGACGGCCTCTTGCTTGCGGGCGATGCCGCGCACTTGGTCAACGCCTCGCTCTACCACGAAGGCACCAACCTCGCCATGGCTTCCGGCCTCTATGCCGCCGAAGCGATTATCGAAGCCAAAAAGAAAGAGGACTTTTCAAGGAGGGGCCTTCAATCCTTTCAAGAGAAACTCGAATGCAGTTTTGTGATGAAGGACCTCAAGAAATATCAGCGCGTGGAAGAGTGGGCGCATGCCAATCCAAAATATTTTACGGAATACCCAAACCTTCTGCTCGATCTCATCAAAGACTATTTCACGATCTCCGAAAAACCGAAGGAAGCCATTCAGGAAGACCTTTACAAGAAATTCCGCGCCCATCTCTCCCCCCTCCGCGCCATGGTGGAGTTGAATAAGCTGCGAAAGACATTTTTCTAAACCAGCTTCTTTTGCTCCTAAAAGCCGCAAACCTTGGCGATACATACAACTTCATATTGATAGCGTAAATTCGTGGTTTCTTCCAGAAAGCGCTAATTTTAATCTTGCCTCTTAACAATACTCAGTAGTTGGGGTATAATCCAATAAATTCAATTTG
>JBHHXH010000023.1:0-33699 GCA_046756925.1 Nitrospiria bacterium | reverse complement strand
CGTCCCCTTTGAATTAGGTCAATCTCTTCCCGCCGGTTTTGCCCGACATCGCCGACGAGGAGATCCCCGGTTTGGGTATCGAAGGAAAACCGCCAGGGGTTTCGAAGCCCGTAGGCCCAGATTTCCGGCGCAATGTGTTTTTGGTTGGTGAAGGGGTTGTCCTTGGGAACGGCATAATTCTTATTGGAATCTTTCCGATCCACATCGATGCGAAGCATCTTGCCGAGCAAAGAACGCAGGTTCTGGCCGTTGCCGTGCGGATCGTTGCCCGCACCGCCGTCGCCCGTTCCGATGTAGAGAAATCCGTCGAGGCCGAAGGCGATCTGACCCCCGTTATGATTGCTAAAGGGTTGAGAAACCACGAGGAGTCGCCGCTCACTGGCCGGATCGGCCTTTTCCAGTTGCACATCGGCGGAAAATTCCGAGATCACCGTTTGAAGCCCATTTTCCGGAGAAGTGTAGTTGACGAAAAAGCGGCGATCCTTGGGAAAATGGGGATGAAAGGCCAGTCCGAGCAGACCCATTTCTCCGCCGGAACGCACGCGGTCCCGGATATCGAGAAAAGGAGATCTCGAAAGGATGCCGTCCTTTAAGATACGGACCGTCCCGCGTTGTTCCACAATAAAGAGCCGGTGACTTCCGTCGCCTGCATGGGTGAGTCCGACCGGCCTCGACAAACGGTCTGCAAGGCTGACCAGTTTTATTTTGACGGGTCCGGAAGCGCCCGAGGAGCGGCTCTCTGGATTTGAGGGTTCGCTGCACACCGGGCCGGAAGCCGTGATCGACACGAAAAACACAAGCAGATAACATGCCAGTTTGGCATTTATTTCCATCCTTGCCCTTGTCCTCACATTGGCTGTGTTGTGGCATCAGGGTATGCAATCGCACTCGGCATGTCAATCCGTCCGATTGTCCTGATACCGCGCATCCCGCCCTCCTACCTTGACAGGCATCACTGCCTTGCCCTAGAGTGGGGCCGGGATGAACATCGTTTATTTCGATTTGGAGACGCAAAAGAGCGCTGAAGAAGTCGGCGGTTGGGCCAATAAGAAAAAGATGCGCGTGTCCTTCGGCGTCAGCTTTTCCACGGAAGCGGATTGTTTTAGGGGATACGAAGAAGAAGACATTCCAGAATTGATCTCAACCCTCACCAAGGCCGAGCTTGTGATCGGCTACAATATCATCGGTTTCGATTATCCGGTCCTATCGGCCTACAGCGATCTCGATTTTGCAAAACTGCCGACCTTGGACCTCATGACCGATCTTCGCTCGGCCTTGGGATTTCGTCCGAAACTCGATAACCTGGCGATGGCGACCCTCAAAAGCGGCAAATCGGCTGAGGGGCTGCAGGCCATCCAATGGTTTCGTGAGGGAGCGTTTGCGAAAATCGCCCTCTATTGCAAGGAAGACGTCCGCATTACGCGCGATCTCCATCGCTTCGGTTGCGCGCATCGATTCGTCTACTATACCGATAAGTGGCATCGTCCACAAAAAGCGCCTGTAAACTGGTCACTCTAAAAAACTGATGCTGCCCTATCCCAATATCGACCCCGTTTTTTTTCGCATCGGACCGCTCGCCTTTCGCTGGTACGGCATGATGTACGCACTCTCGTTTATCTCCGCCATTTTTCTGATTCGATACATCGCCTTCAAGAAGCAACTCAAGATCACGCAAGACCAGATCTCCGATCTGATGCTCTATGCGGCCTTGGGCGTGATCTTGGGCGGACGGCTCGGCTATGCGTTGATCTATAATCCCGGATATTATTTCAGCAACCTTTCAAAGGTTTTCGCAGTTTGGGAAGGCGGGATGTCTTTTCACGGCGGCATGATCGGCGCGATCGCGGGCGGCGCGCTTTATTGCAAGCGGCACCACTTTTCGTTTTACGAAGTCGCAGATGTGGCGATGGTCAGTGTGCCGATCGGTCTCGGGCTGGGGCGGATCGGAAACTTCATCAACGGGGAACTCTTTGGGCGTCCGACCGATCTGCCCTGGTGCATGATCTTTCCTCAAGGAGGCGATCTCTGCCGGCATCCTTCCCAGCTCTATCAAGCCGGCTTGGAAGGAGGGGCGCTGTTTCTCATCCTATGGGTTCTCTCCAAGAAGGAACTGGCGAGGGGCATCCTTTTTTGGTCCTTGATCTTATTTTACGGGCTTTTTCGTTTCTTCGTCGAATTCGCCCGAGAGCCCGATGCGCACATCGGTTTGTTTCTGGATCTCTTTTCGATGGGTCAACTGCTCAGTCTGCCGATGTTTGTCTTGGGGCTGATCATGGTCTGGCGATGCAGGCATCGCGTCGAAGCCGCTTAAAGACGATTCAGCCCATCGCCGGCGGACTTGCCTTTAGTAATCCACCTTCATCAAGCACAAACCGTGTGACGGAGCCGTCGGTCCGGCCCTTCGGCGGTCTTTGGCCGCCAGGATGTCCGAAACCTCCCCAGGACCTCGTTTGCCTTTTCCAACTTCGACGAGAAAGCCGACGATATTCCGGACCATGTATTGCAAAAACCGAGGCGCTTCCAGGATCACCGCGATCTCGTCCTCCCTTTGAATAAGGTCAACCCGCTTTAAATCCACATGATGATCGTCCGTTTCCGCGCCGGCAGCGCAAAAGGATGTAAAGACATGTGCACCCCTGAAGCCCTCGGCGGCCTGCGACATGCCATCGACATCGAGGGTTTGCCGCAAAAACCATTTCGTGCGCCGATCGAAGGGAGAGGGAAGCTCGGCGTTTCGGATGAGATAGCGATATTGTTTGTTTTTGGCCGAATGCCTCGCGTGGAATCGATCCTTCGCCACTTCGGCGGCGCGGATCACGATATCCTCCGGCAGGAGGGCGTTGATTCCCCGAATCCAATCCTTCGGCTGAAAAGAACGATCCGATAAAAAGTGGGCCACCTGACCGAGGGCATGGACGCCGGCGTCCGTCCGTCCCGCACCATGGACTGCCAGCCTTTGACGGGTGAGTTGGTAGAGTGCCGTCTCCATTCGTCCTTGGATGGTCGGCAAGCGGGGTTGCTTTTGCCACCCGTGGTAGTCGGTCCCGTCATAAGACAAGGTCAACTTGACGACGGGCACCTTAGGATCCGGCTTGTAACGATTGGATATACGCTTCGACCCCTTTGTAAAGCGACTCGGCCACCGCTTTTCGATAGCCTTTGGTCCGAAGGCGTTTCTCTTCGATACGATTGCTCAAAAAGGATATTTCGGCGAGAATGGCGGGCATGTCGGTATGGGCCAACACAAAAAAAGGCGCGCGTTTAACGCCCAAAGCCGCCGTGGGGTATTTCGAAATCAGGTTTTTTACGATGGACTCGTTGGTAAAATGGGCCAGTTCGAGAGAGGCGTTCATGGTAAATTCCCGTTCCAGGTCATTGAAGATCATTTCCTGAAAATCGAAGGATTCCCCATCGGAAGCCGCGTTTTCACGGGCAGCCGTCGCCATCGCCCCTTTGTCCGATGCCCGTCCCAGCAGATACACCTCGATTCCCTTTGTATGACGAAGCGGGCTTGAATTGACATGGACCGAAATAAAAAGATCGGCGCGATTCCGATTGGCGATTTGGGTGCGTTTTTTTAGCGGTATGAATATATCCCGGTTTCGCGTCAGAATCACTTTCTTGTTGAGGCGCTTTTGAATGAGTGTCTTTAGTCGGCGGGACACATCGAGGACCACTTCTTTTTCCTTAAGGCCGCTTTTACTCGTTGCGCCGGGGTCTTTTCCGCCATGACCGGGATCGATGACGATCGTATGGATCGTGAAGGAAGGCGGGGCGGATGTGGGCGGATACAGATCGAGAACCAGCCGGTCCGGCTTCTTGAGCAGCATGATTTTATGCGCACCCAGACGCTTGTATCTCAGATCGATGAGCACTTTGCCCTTCCCGCTTTCCTTTGCCTCGACCTTCCGTACGATGCTGCCGTTGATCGCCAAGACGTGATTCCCTTTGAACCCGTCTCCAAGTCTTGTCCCACTCAGCTCGAGAACAATGGTTTGAGAAGCGGTATGTCGATTCGCCTTGTAGGAAACCGGACGGCTTAAATCGATAACCACCCGACTGTGATCCGGGTTGTTCGAATGACGGATTTTCTCGATCACCGCCGAGGGTCGGGTCTTATTTTTCGCGCGATGGACTAAAAGAAGGGCTTCGCTGTCTTGCAGCCCGCCGGTTTCAGCGGCCGTACAGGAAGGCATTCCGAGGAAAAAATGGAAAACAACGACAAAAAGCAATCCGATCCGTTTCATCATTTCACACTCATAAAATAGCCGTAAAGAAAAAACTTGTCAATTCATCACCGCAATGGAAACCATCGCCCAACCTCCTTTGGAAATAACTTGAAATGCAATGACGTGATCGGGTACTTTCTCGAATATCACACACCGGACAACAAACGGCATGAAAATGTCTTCGCCCAGGCATCCATCCTCTCAACAAGCGGTCCTCAACAAATCAACGACGATCGTCTTAGCCATGCATGGCAGTCCACCGAAGGATTTTCCCAAAAAGGATCTCACGGAACTCTTCGAGCTTCGTGCAAAACTCCGGCAAGGGAAAAGCACGGCCAAAGAAATCTCGGACCGTCATGACGTGCTGGATATGAAAATGCGCCAATGGCCTCGCACCGCTGCAAACGATCCATTCTACGAAGGATCGATGGCCCTGGGGCGCGAATTGAGCCTTAAAACGGGGCTGGATGTCTTTGTCGGGTTTAACGAATTTTGTGATCCGGATCTGGATCGCGCCATCGATCTGGCCGTTGAGCGGGGTTCGGGAACCGTGATCGTCACGACACCGATGATGACGCAAGGGGGAGCCCATTCGAAGAACGATATTCCAGCAGCCATTCAAAAGGCCCGGCAAGACCACCCGAACGCAAAAATATGCTATGCGTGGCCTTTTCCGGTATCGGCCGTTGCCGGTTTTATCGCCGATCATCTCAAGACCTTCCTCTCATGAGACGGCATCGCCCTTTTTGGGGGGAACACAACCTTTTGGGCACCGCCATGAACCTTCAACGCGGGGTCGTAAACGATCTCCCATGACGGTGTTCATCTCCGGAGTATGATCCATATAAAAATATGTACGCTCATAAACGAGGAGAGTCATAATGGAAAAAAAGATTCCGATTTCGATTAACGAAAAAACCATAGAGGTCGAAGAGGGGATTTCGGTGCTCGCCGCTTCCATGCAAGCAGGGGTCAAACACATGCATCTCTGCGGCGGACGCGGTCTCTGCTCGACCTGTCGGGTACGTGTCCTAGAGGGAGAAGATCAACTAAGCGCCATGACAAACTACGAACGGTTTTCTCTGCGAGGCCATCTTTCCTTCGCGGCCGATGTGCGGCTGGCCTGCCAGGCCAGGGTCAAGGGACCCGTCAAGATCAAGACCATCTTCCCGACCATCGGCAGATTGGATTTTAAAGATGCCTAAAGGACTTCCAGTCAGGTCTGGGTTGAACTTTTCAGAAGATAAAATATTTCGATTCCATTTATAACGAAGAGACGGAAAGATCTGACCTTAAAAAAAACATGACCGATTCGGAAGTTCCTTCACTCGACCGCTCAGTCACAGTCATGATGCGGAGAAGAAATCAGGGTCAGTGAAGATTGTTTGGTTTTTTTGCTCGGCCGAGGCTGGGGATATTTGAACAATTTCTCTTCGTAGTTTTTAACGATCACTTCGTCGTCGTCGATATAAAGAAGGGTTTCTTGCGGCAAGATAGCGACCTTCCCGCCCCCCTGGGGCGCATCGATCACGAAGTGCGGCACGGCCATGCCGGAGATGTGCCCGCGCAAGGCGGAGACAATCTTTAAGCCCTTCTCGACGCGCGTCCGAAAGTGATGGGTTCCTTGCACCAAGTCCGCCTGATAGATGTAGTATGGTTTGACCCTGATCGACAACAGCTTCTTCATGAGCCGCTTCATCGTTTCCGGATCGTCATTCACCCCTTCCATCAGCACGGTTTGACTGCCTAAGGGAATGCCCGCATCGGCCAGCATGCCGCAGGCCCGCGCCACTTCCGGCGTAATTTCATCGGGATGATTGAAGTGCAAATTCATGTAAAACGGATGGTACTGCTTTAGCATGCGACAAAGCGATTCGGTAATCCGAGAGGGCAAAGAACCCGGAACCCTTGTCCCGATCCGAATAATTTCGAGATGGTCGATTGAACGCAGGGCCTTGAGAATGCGCTCCAGTAGCATGTCCACCACCATCAAGGGATCGCCGCCGGACAAAATGATGTCGCGGATCTCTTGATGTTCCCGAATATAGGCCACCACCTGTTTCAGGTTCTCGGGGGTGAGCGTGCCTGGAGAACCCACAAAGCGTTTCCGGGTGCAAAACCGGCAATAGATGGGACATTGATTGGTCACAAAAAGCAAGACCCGATCGGGATAGCGATGCACCAGGTTCGGAACCGGGCTGTCTTTTTCCTCATGCAGCGGATCTTCCATCTCGCAAGCCGTATCCGAATAGGCTTCTTCCGGCGTCGGGACCACCTGTCTCCAGAGGGCATCCCCCTTTTTCTTGAGTTGTTTTAAAACATAAGGGGTAATCCGCATCGGATATTTTTCGACAATCTCCCGGACAGAATCAGCCGGGATGCCCAGCACTTCTTCAAGTGTCTCGACATTGTGAATCGATGCTTTCAGATCTTTCTGCCATTGTTCCAATGCGGCGATGCTCCTTAAAAGTTTTTATCGTTCTATGGGTGATAAGTTTGCTCTAGATAAGAAATGATCTCATGCTCGTCATCGAAAACCCGGTCGCCGTCGACAAGCACCGGAACGGTAAACTGCCCCGACACATCAAAAACTTCACGACGTTGCCCGGGCCACAATGGAACGTCGATCTTATCGTAAGAAAGCCCAAGCGCATTCAGTTTATTCCGGACCATCACGCAATAGGGACACGACTCTAAATTATACAGTTTCAATCAGCACTCCTTGTCGCGAGGGTCTTTGATAACGGAGCAGACACGGCACAGGGGGCCATGACCGCATCGACCATGCCGTGAATCAATTTCTTTTCGAGGGAACAAACGGTCGCCAAGACCCCGCCGAGGCAAACCTTCTGCCCGGAAACAAAATAATAGGGGGAAAGACGGGTCCGCCCCTCCATCCGGACCAAGCGATCGGAACGGTCGTCATAGTACTCCACAGTCATCTTTTTCCCTTTATGAAACGCCTGGAGAATATGAGGCGTTGTTTGAAAATGTTCGAGCGCTTCATCGATCACGGCCGCCCAACGCGCCTCGGACAGGTCATGCCCAACGGACACGCCGCGGCTTCCCCAAGCCAAATTGGAAAAACCGGATGGTTTGACAACATACCGCCGTCCCTTTTGCGTGGTCCTCCCAAGGGCGCGAAAATCGCTAACGGGCCGATCGTCGACCTTCAAGTCGGGGATAATGGCATGTGGAGGCGTCACCCTGGGATCGAGCATCCAGGTCTTGGGAAACAGATCTTTCAAGACCTCCCATGCTTGTTCACCCAAGTGACTTTGCCAGTAAACCCGAAGTACCGGATGATGAAACAGGGCAAAAAGGCTTTTCTCTTCAAGATATGCCTTTGGCGGCGGGGTTAAAATAACCTTTTTTTTCTTCGCGGCGTATAAAATCAACTCTGATTTGGGGATATTTTTTAAGTCGAAGAGTTCGAAAAATCGGTACAGGATGTCAATCAAATATTCACGGCCCTCTCTTTTGATCGACAGACCCTCTTCCGAAAATTGGACCTCCCCGGGCGCCGCAAGAAAACACGACAGTCCTCGCCCTCTTAATCTTTCGGCCAGCCAAGCCATCTCGGATCGATAAGCGCGAGACTCATCGGAAATCGCAATCACCAAGCACGGATTTTTTTTCGGCGAGAGTGACCGGATCATCCGCTCAAACCCCTCGACCATCCCCTCCGTTTGGCCGATCATCCGCTCGCCCTTATCCAAGAACGGACTATAGACATCCTGGAACATCGCCGTCAAGCCAACCCCCCCAGGAACCGCATCCAACTCCGTAGCCATCATTCCTGTATCGCCTGGAATCAGGTCCGGGCGGATGATACCAGGCAGTTCTTGTTTAAACCGGTTCATCCGGCCCAGGGCCACGACAGACTCCGGCTTCCCCTGATCGAGATAGTCGGCGACCCAGCCCGGGGCTTGGCCGCGCACGCTCTCGAAGTAGAGACGGTTCGCCACCTGATAAAAAGAAAGGAGATGCGCGCCCAGAGACTCCAGAAATTGGAAGGCGTTTTGACTGATGTGGAAAGGCCTCACGGCAATTCGCCAGCGGGCATTCCCCCCATCGGAGATCGCATCCGCGGAGATCGAATCCGAAGGTTTGCTTGCGCCCTGGGATCTTGGATCCGATTGAAAAATCCCTTCCTCTACGAGATGGTCCCGGATGATTTTGGATGGTGTGATCAAGCCGGCATCCGCCTCACGGGGAGGCGGGGCATTGCTTATCGGCAAAGCGTTATGCCTCCAAATATATTAATTTTTTAAATATAACATTGCCTTCGGTTTATCCGCAAGTACGTTTTGCCCCGATAAAATGAGGGCAGCCCAAAAGAACATAAACCGCAAGGAAACGCACGAATCCTCAAGCAACCGTTAAGCGAATGTCATTATTGTCGATTGGCAATCCGGAGGCCTTGCGTCTGAGTCCCGTGCCTAGAAAGAGGCTTGATACTGCGACCGCACCATAAAATCGTCGCGGTCTCCCGCATCGAAAGAAAGAGAGGTGATATCGAACTGCAACTTTCTGCGGTGTCCGGCGAAAAAGAAATTGATCCCGCCCGTCATCTCCGAGATGTCGTTCCCGCTGCCATCCGGACTGAACTGGGAAAAGCGGCCTGCCAATTCGATTTTTTGGGGGACGAGAAAAAAGCCGCCTTGAATATAACCGCCGTCGGCATCGATATTTCTATCATGGTCCCTGAAGAAATATTCTCCCTGAATCGACTTTCCGCGATGTTTGAATGCAATTTCAAAGGCCAAGGTTCGGGCCGACCCCCGAATGGCGGATGCATTCCTGTCTCCGGCATCGTAAGCGATCCCGGCGCCGACCGATAGCCGTTTCTCTTCGGTCTCTTCCACGTCCGATTCGGATATGGACATCCGTCCGAATGGGTTGAAGACGACCCGCAACACCGAGAGATACTTGCTGCTGTCATTGTCTCCATTGAGGCCGTTGCCGTTAAAAATCCCCACAAAGTATTCGATCCGGTGTTCCTGATGTTCCCCGATGAATGAGATCCCGATATCCCGGGCATTGACCAGGTTGGCGTTGAACTGCTGCGAGGCATGAGCGGTGTCGACAAATTGGAGGTCTCCGAAAAAGGCCAGCTGCTGCCGGTTAAACGGCACCTTGAACTGTCCCAGCCGCACCTTTACATGTTTATAATGTTTGATATCGATTAAAAAATCTTTTAAGGCCACATTCTTGGGGCCGCTCCCGTTGGCGACTTCCAGTTGAATGACATAGCCGATGTTGGGATTGTACATAAATCCATTCCAGCGGAGCCGTCCCTTGGCAATCTTGAAGGTGGAGATATTGGACGCACTCGGACCGTCGACATCGACATAACGATGTTGAAATTGGAGATATGCCTTAAATCGAATAGAGAACTGATCCTGCACATTCAGTACGAATCCGTCGTCATAACCGACTTTGATATCGTCCACATTCATCAGTTTCAAGGCCGCCTCCGAATCGGATGGCATGAATAAAAGAGAAAGCAAGACCCAAGATCCAAACAATAGCATTTTTTTCATAGCGAACCTTTCCATAAAAAGGGGTGGAAGCGCATCGAATCTTTTGAGTTTATTAACAAGGTTAGAAGAATCTCAAGCCCGGATCGATACAAGATCGATCACCTAAAATCAGGACAAGACGGCATGAAGGTACTAAAAAACATAAAAAAAAGTCAATGGATCGATCACGGTCGTCCATCGCGCACGGCACCCAGAACATTTGACTCCCCCCTAATGAGGTGCTAGGATGGCCCCACTTTGCACCGGATACACCCCCATAAGGACCCTGTGATCACCTCATGAACGATCGATTCTTAAAGGCTTGCAGACGCGAAGCGGTGGATCATACACCGGTGTGGTTTATGCGCCAAGCCGGTCGTTATATGAAGGCCTTCCGTGAGATCCGGGCGAAGCATTCCCTCCTGACCGTCTGTAAAACACCCGATCTTGCGGCCGAAGTCACCCTGCAGCCCATCGAACGCTTCGATTTTGACGCGGCCATTATCTTTGCGGACATCCTCCTGCCGCTCGAACCGATGGGGCTTCAATTCGATTTCGTCAAAGGCGAGGGTCCGCTGATTGATAACCCGATCCGTAACGAACAAGATATCAAGGCGCTTCGGCCCGTCATTCCTGAAGAGGGCCTTTCCTATGTCATGGACGCAATCCGGCTCGTCCGGCCGTCACTCGCCGTCCCCTTAATCGGCTTTGCCGGGGCGCCCTTTACCTTGGCGAGTTATATGATTGAAGGCGGCGCTTCGCGAAACTACCTCCATACCAAGCAAATGATGTACAGCGCCCCCGATCATTGGGACTTGCTCATGAGAAAGCTGTGCCGTGTGGTCTCCGACTACCTTTCGGCGCAGGTTCAGGCCGGGGCGCAGGCGATCCAAATCTTCGACAGCTGGATCGGGACCCTCTCTCCCGGAGACTATCGGTCTTACGTCCTGCCCCACATAAAGGTCCTTTTTTCGGATCTTCAAAAATGCGGAGTGCCGGTCATCCACTTCGGCACCGGCACTGCAAGCTTGCTTCAACTGCAAAAAGAAGCGGGCGGAGACGTCATCGGCTTAGACTGGCGCGTCGAAATCGATGAGGCCTGGGAGCGTCTTGGCTATGATGTCGCCGTTCAGGGCAACCTCGATCCCCTATATCTCTTTGCACCGGTGTCGGAGATTGAAAAACGGGTGGAGAATATTCTCGGCCGCGCCGGAAACCGTCCCGGACACATCTTCAATCTCGGTCACGGCATCCTCCCCGAAACGCCGCTGAGCAGTGTCGAAGCCGTGATCGACATGGTTCACAAGAAAAGCGCCGCCATCCTGGCCCCAAAACAATCCTAAGGAACCTCTCCTAAGCCCTTAACCACATGGCGAACCTGCAGCCGCTTCATCTGCGTTGGAACTTACCGAAATAGAAACGCCCCATACCCAACCACGGAGTCGCCTGGACCGGAGGTATCACCCGAGTTACGGAGATCAATCACCCTCGCGGTCATGCCGAATCGCCGGGCGGCAACCAAAAACCCCCGGAGCGGAACATGGCCGCATGCATCCTCGGGGCGGATGGCCTCCGGTTGGAACTGCACAATATGTTTGGAGGTCTTTTCGTCCATCCTTTTGGCTGTCTCATCATCGTGATAATGACTTAAGTCCGAACTGACCAGGATGAGCGTCTCATCCCCACCCCAGAGTGCTTCCAGGCATGCGGCAACATCGTCAGATTCCGCTTCGCCAACGACCAGCGGCACCAATTTAAAAGAGGGTAGAATCGACTGAAGAAAAGGAAGCTGGACCTCCAGGCTGTGTTCTTGACGATGCGCCGCATTGAAGCCGACCAAGGCCTTCATGCGATTTGTTGCGGCGAGGACATCGTGATCGATCGGAATGCGCCCGAGCGGCGTGGAAAAAAAATCGACCTTAGGAAAGGCAAGCCCTTCGAAGGGAACGAAATGGGAAGGGCCGAGGAGAACGACCCGTTCGAAACGATCCGGCTCTTTTTTTAAGCAGGCATAGGCGCTGGCCGCAATCGGACCGGAATAGGCATATCCGGCATGCGGCACGATCATGCCCTTGGGCGCGGGGGCCGTGGCATCGGCCCCTTCCAGAAAGGCTTTCACCACTCGACTCAGCGCATCGGCATCGGCAGGGTAAAACGCGCCGGCAACGGCCGATTTTCGTACGGTTTCCATCGATCTTTCCTTTGGGATTCTAAGATCATTATAATGAAAATAGGAGGTCCGGAGAAACCTGCTGCAGATCAGGCGGATATCCAGATGGATCAGACCCTTGTCGCAACAAAGTATTGGAAAAAAAACAAAGATGGGCGAGTGGTCTGCACCCTCTGCCCCCGTTTTTGCCGACTGAAAGAAGGACAACGCGGTTTTTGTTTTGTCAGGGCCTGCCGGGATGGGCAAATCGTGCTGACCACCTACGGCCGCTCCAGCGGTTTCTGTGTCGATCCGATCGAGAAGAAACCCTTGCACCACTTTTTACCGGGAACACCCGTTCTCTCCTTCGGCACGGCGGGCTGTAACCTTTCATGCCGATTCTGCCAGAACTGGGACATCAGCAAGGCGCGTGATTTCGATATCCTAGCGGACACGGCCACGCCCGAGATGATTGCAGCAAGAGCGTTGGAGCTCGGGTGCCGCAGCGTCGCCTTTACCTATAACGATCCGGTCATCTTTCATGAATATGCCATCGATGTGGCAAAGGCCTGTCACCGGATCGGGATCAAGACAGTCGCCGTGACGGCCGCATATGTCTGCGAATCTCCTAGAAAGGCATTTTACGATCATATCGACGCGGCCAATATCGACCTCAAGGCCTTCACGGATGATTTCTACCGAAAATTCGCCAGCGGCCGTCTTCAGCCCGTATTGAACACCTTATCTTATCTTCGGGATGAAACCGATGTCTGGTTGGAGCTGACGACCCTGTTGATCCCCGGGAAAAACGATTCGGATACCGAAATCGATGCGATGACGAGATGGATCGTCAAACGCCTCGGTCCCGATGTGCCGCTTCATTTTACCGCCTTTCATCCGGACTATAAAATGCGTGACCATCCTCCTACATCACGCACATCGCTCATCAGTGCGCGCCGGATTGCCTTAGAGAACGGCATCCGATACGCCTATACGGGCAATGTCTACAATCCGCGCGGGGAGCGCACCCAATGCCCCCAATGCGCACAGACCCTCATCGGACGCCAGGCTTATCTCATTACCGATTGGAACCTGACAAATGG
Organism: Nitrospiria bacterium; assembly: GCA_046756925.1. Lineage (GTDB taxonomy): Bacteria > Nitrospirota > Nitrospiria > SBBL01 > JAADHI01 > JAJDBU01. Next base: position 20,693 of record JBHHXH010000023.1, on the reverse strand, counting down.
TGGTCACTGCCGCTTCTGTAATACGGTCTGCGCCGGTCTGTTTGAGGACGCTCCCGGCCATTGGGGAGCAAAGCGGATGGCTGTTCGATTCAATCAACTCTCGACCTAGTCGGCTACGCCGCTTTTATTTTTCCGAAACATTCCGATCCCCCGTTCTTTGTTTACGTGTCAGTATTGACACCGTTAGGGCCTCACAGTACAATCCTGTTTACAAAACGCCGGTATTCAATTAAAGGATTTTTTTGTGAGATGGGCGGCATGGATCGCGACCGCAGGAGGCATCGGCTACTTTCCGGTTTTCCCGGGAACCATCGGGAGTGTGCTTGGACTGCTCCTCTTTGTCGTCCTTCGACGCCTCCCGAAACCGATTTACGTTTTTCTGCTACTGGTCCTATTCGGTCTCGGTGTCTACACCTCGACCCTCTCTGAGGATCTTTTTCAAAAGAAAGATGCAAGCCACATTATCATCGATGAAATCTGCGCCATGTTGCTTGTGCTATTTTTCTTGCCCTCTATTCCTCTATGGTGGATCGCCGGTCTGATCGTATTTCGTGTCTTCGACATCAAAAAGCCCCCTCCGATTCGATCCTTCGAGAAACTTCCCAAGGGGTGGGGGGTCATGATGGATGACCTTGTCGCAGCCATCTATACGATCGCTTCGCTCCGTATCGTCGAAAAAACCATCGAATATGGGAGATCGACACTTGGATGAACCCGTTTTTCATCGAACCATCAAAATGACCGGCGTTTCCCCCTCCGATCTAATCTGCTGGCTCAAAACAAGACTGGGAGAGACAGACCTTCAATATGAAATCGTCGAAGCGCCCGCTGTTTTCGATCTCCTTCTCACGAGCAATAAGCCGGCCTTTTTGGATGCGGCGGTTGCGGCCGTCGAAAGAGAGTGGGGCGGGTTCTGTTTTGCCAACCCCAGAGAGCGCCTGGAAGAAAAAATCGGAAAGCGCCTGCTCTCAATCGGTCAAACGATTGCCGTTGCCGAATCGTGTACCGGCGGCAGAATCGCCAGCAGACTCACATCCGTTCCCGGCAGCTCACAATATTTCGAATCCGCTTGCGTATCCTACAGCAATCGCGCCAAGGAATGGCTCTTATCGGTTCCCCCCGCCTTGATCAATGAGAAAGGCGCGGTCAGCAAAGAGGTCGCTTCAGCCATGGCGGAAGGGATTCGCGTGGAAGCCGGAGTGGATATCGGACTCGCCGTGACCGGTATCGCCGGCCCCGGCGGCGGAAGCCGCGATAAACCGGTCGGCCTGGTCTACATCTCGCTTTCCGATCACCATCAAACCTCCAACTGGGAATACCGATTGCGGGGAGACCGAGAAACGATTCAATCCGAAGCAGCACAGACGGCGCTTGAGCTTCTAAGACAGTATCTGGCAGGGGGGTTCGAAGGGTCTTAAAAAAACAGAACGGAACATGTTATAAAGAACGAACATGTTATAAAAAAACATGGTGGGTAAAAAAACCTTCACCGCTGGTAAGCAGTCAACAACGGTCTCACCCATGCGTCTTTTTATCGCCTTTCCAATATCCGAGACCATCAGGAAACGGTATCGCGAATTACAAGATCGAGGGCGAAAACAGGCCGTCTCGATTCGGTGGTGTCGTCCCGAGCAATGTCACCTAACGCTCCTGTTTTTGGGTGAAATCAAAGCATCCGATCTAGGCGCAATCGAGGAAATACTACGCAGTACCGTAGCCCAATTTACACCTTTTACGGTCACGATCACAGGCCTGGGGCTTTTTCCGAAACCGAAAGCGCCAAGAGTCCTTTGGCTGGGGGTTTCCGAGGAAGCCTCCTTGATGAGACTACAACAATCACTCGCGGATGCAATCGGTCGGCTCGGTCTGCCGCTGGAAAGACGTTCGTTTCGACCCCATCTGACCCTGGCGCGGATTCGCGGCAAAATCGAACCGGTACCAGGTGCCTTATTTCGATGGATGAAGCAAGAAGCAGATGTCAACATCGGACCGTGCAAGATGGAATCACTGATCCTCGTGCAAAGCCGACTAAGCCCCCAAGGCGCGTCTTATCAAACCCTCTTGACCCTTCCCTTAGGCGAAAGACATGTGGAAGGGCGCGCTACGGACGCATCACGGTTTTGAAGGAACAAAACGAATCGACAACACAAATCCAACCCTTTAATCGATGAGGAGTCATCATGGCAGAGAAAGCGACCAACGAAAACAACCAAAAAAAGGCGATCGAAATCGCCATGTCTCAGATAGAGCGGCAATTCGGCAAAGGGGCGATCATGAGGCTGGGGAATGGCGATAAGACGCATGATGTGCCGGTGATCTCCTCCGGCTCGCTCGGCCTGGATATCGCGCTCGGCGTCGGCGGGTTTCCTCGGGGACGGGTTATCGAGATCTTCGGGCCGGAATCCTCCGGCAAGACCACCCTGTCTCTTCATGCCATCGCGGAGGCCCAAAGGGGCGGCGGCACGGCGGCCTTCATCGATGCGGAACACGCCCTCGACATTCACTATGCATCGCGTTTGGGGGTGAAAAGCGACGATCTTCTGATTTCCCAACCCGATACCGGTGAGCAGGCGCTTGAAATCACCGAAACCCTGGTCCGAAGCGGCGCCCTCGATATCGTCGTGATCGACTCCGTCGCCGCCCTCGTCCCCCGCGCAGAGATCGAAGGTGAAATGGGTGATTCGCACATGGGTTTGCAGGCCAGGTTGATGTCACAAGCCTTGCGAAAACTCACCTCCGCCATCTCAAGATCGAAAACCTGCGTCATCTTCATCAATCAAATTCGGATGAAAATCGGGGTGATGTTCGGCAATCCCGAAACCACGACCGGCGGAAACGCCCTGAAGTTTTATTCCTCGATCCGCCTGGACATCCGACGGATCGAGATGATCAAGGAAGCCCAGGCCGCGATCGGAAACCGGGTCCGGGTCAAAGTGGTCAAAAACAAGGTTTCTCCTCCGTTTCGGCAAGCCGAATTCGATGTCATGTTCAATCTCGGCATCTCCAAACACGGCGAGCTGCTCGACCTGGCGATCTCAAAACGCATTGCCGAAAGGAGCGGAGCATGGTATTCATATAAGGGACAGCGTTTGGGGCAAGGGCGGGACAATGCCGTCAAAAGCCTTCAGGAAAACCCCGAAACCACGGCCGCCCTTGAAAAAGCCATCCGAGAGGATGCCGGGATTCAAGTAAAACCGGCTGCGAAGCGACAAGAGGCGCAGACCCCATAAAGCAGTTTGAGCAAATCCGGAAAGTCGGAAATCGCGGAAAATCAGAAATCGAAGGATGGTTGGGTCTCTCCAGTCTTTAACACTGAATAAAACATCGTCTGGAAGGGCATGCGGATGCCTGTAAATGGCCCATATCTTAACAAGTTAGAAGCATGATTGAGGGATAGGATATGACTATCGAGACACTCTTGAAGGCATCGATCGATAAAGGCGCTTCCGACCTTCACCTCAAGGTCGGGGCCGCACCGATGATACGGGTCAACGGCTTGCTGCGTCCGCTGGAAGGATTTCCCAAATTGAACCAAGAATCAGTGGTCCAATTGTCGGCGGCCGTCATGAACCCGGTCAAGAAAGCCGAATTCAAGGAAAACCGGGAGATCGATCTCGCTTACAGCGCCGCCGGCTTAGGGCGTTTTCGAGTGAATATCTTTTTGCAACGCGGCACGATCGGCGCTGCTTTTCGGGTCATCCCCGTCAAGATATCGTCGATCGAAGAGCTGCTTTTGCCCCCCGTTCTCGAAAAGTTGGCCCTTGAGCAGCGGGGGCTCATCGTGGTGACCGGCACCACCGGTAGCGGGAAATCGACGACCCTGGCCTCCATGATCGATACCATCAATCAAAACCGGGCCGCCAATATCATCACGATTGAAGATCCCATCGAGTTCCTCCATCGAGATAAAAAAGGCATCGTGAGTCAGCGGGAAGTTGGGGCCGACGTCGATTCCTTCGACAAAGCCCTCCGCTCCGCCTTGCGCCAAGACCCGGATGTCATCTTGGTCGGTGAAATGCGCGACTTTGAAACGATCAGCACCGCGCTGACCGCCGCTGAAACCGGACACCTGGTCCTCAGCACCTTGCATACCCTGGATACGACCGAAACGATCAACCGCATCATTTCCGTATTTCCCCCCTATCATCAAGATCAAATCCGAGAACAGCTTGCCTCCGTGATTCGGGGAAGTATATCGATGCGCTTGATCCCCAGGGCCGATCAAGAAGGCCGCGTGCCGGCGGTGGAAGTCATGGTGGCCACGCAGACGATTCGCGAGGCCGTCATTCACCCGGAGAAAACCCGCAATATTTCGACGATCATTTCCGCCGGCAAGTCCCAATATGGGATGCAAACCTTCGACCAATCAATCTTCGACCTGTACGAAGCCGGACGGGTCAGTTACGATGAAGCCTTAAAATGGACGAGCAACCCCGACGATTTCGCCTTGAAGGTAAAAGGGGTTCAGACGACGGGTGAAAGCTGGAAGGAATCGCAAGATAAGAAGCAGGATGACGCCCCCGAATTTGAAATCGAACGATTCTGACGGATCGTTTCATGCCGCCAAACAGCTGGTCTTAAGCATCTTATCCCATCGGGATCGCAGTGTTTTCGAAATCACATCAAAACTGAAAGAAAAAGGTTTTTCCGACCCAATCATCACCGAATTGATCACGTATCTACAAGAGATCGGCCTCTTGGACGATGCCGACCTGATCCGAAAATGGTCACGAATGCGCTTGGAACATCATGGCTTTGGTCCAATACGACTACGGAACGAACTCCTTAGCAAAGGGCTTGCGCGGGATGCCGTCGACACATTCATCGACGGGCTTACCGGCGAATGGGATCCAATCCGCCTCGCGGAAAACGCGCTCTGGAGAAAGTACAAGAATCCCACCGCGCTTCAAACCGCAAGCAGTCGCCGACGGGCCTTTGCCTACCTCAAACGGAAAGGACACCGAACCGATGCCATTCGAAGCGCGTTTAAAGAAATGACGATGTAAGCTTCCATGACGACCCCCAAATACCCTCCAGCGCCGACAGCGCGATCTCAGCCAGCCTTCCCCGAAAAAATACGACATTCGGTTTAAAAGTCCGCTGTTAGATGACGTTGGGAAGGCATTCCCGAATGAGGGGGTCGCCTAGGGATTCACCTGGGTATGGCGGATGATTTTTCCCTCGACCAGGTAGACAACCATCTCCGCGATATTCGTGGCATGGTCACCGATCCGCTCGATGTACTTTGAGACAAAACTGATCCGAATTGCCCGCGTGATGGTTGTGCTGTCTTCCACCATGTAGGAAACCAGTTCACGGAAAATCTGCTCGGTGAGATTGTCGATAAAGATGTCGTCGGCGCAAACCTTTCTGGCCAGCGCTGCATCCTTGTTGACGAAGGCATCGAGGGTTTCCCGAACCATTTTTTGCGCCGCTTCGGCCATCCGGGGAATATCGATATAGGGTTTCAGGAGCGGTTCCTGCGAAAGTTCAATAGACCGCTCGCAAATATCCTCGGAAAGATCGCTCATGCGTTCAAGATCCGTCGTGATCTTCATGGCGGTCGTGATAAACCGCAGGTCGCCCGCGGCGGGTTGGTATAGGGCAAGCAGGCGGATACACTCCTCGTCGATCGCCACATCCAATGCATTCACAAGATGGTCGTTTTCGATGGTTTGCTTCGCCAGGGTCAGATCCGTTTCGACCAGGCACTTGATGGAATTGGCGATTTGCGATTCCACCAGCGCACCCATCTTTAATATTTTTTCCTTCAGTCCAATCAATTCTTCTTCGAAATGCCGGGCCATTGCCCCTCCGTCTTCGTCAACCAAAGCGACCGGTAATATAATCCTCCGTCCGCCGGTCTTTTGGATAAGTAAAAATCTTGGAGGTTTCGTCGAATTCGATCAGCTCCCCCATCAAAAAGTAGGCGGTCGAGCCGGAAACCCGCGCCGCCTGCTGCATATTGTGCGTGACCATGACGATGGTATAACTTTTTTCCAATTCCCGCAAGAGTTCTTCGATCCGGCGCGTGGCGATCGGGTCGATCGCGGAAGTCGGTTCGTCGAGAAGGAGGACCTCCGGCTCGACCGCAAGCGCCCGCGCAATGCACAGCCGCTGTTGCTGTCCACCAGACAAGGCAAGGGCCGGCTGAGACAGGCGGTCTTTAATCTCATCCCAAATAGCCGCTTTCTTAAGGCTCCCTTCTACAATATTGTCGATGGTTTCCCGTTTTTTAATCCCTTGTATCCGCAAACCATAGGCGATGTTTTCATAGATGCTTTTAGGAAAAGGATTCGGTTTTTGAAAGACCATGCCGATTCGCCTTCGCACATCGATCACGTCAACGGACTTTGAATAGATGTCCTGACCGTCATAGATGATCTTTCCATCGATCCGGAAGTTTGGCAGGAGTTCGTTCATGCGGTTCAAACATCGCAAGAAGGTGCTTTTGCCGCAGCCGGAGGGTCCGATGATGGCGGTCACCGATTTTTCGGGAATGTGAAATTGAATATGTTTTAAGGCTTGTTTTTGGCCGTAATAGACGTTGAGCCCTTCAATGGTAAAGGCATGATCCATAACAAATCCGCTATTTTTATTTCGCCGTCTTCAATTCGCCTGGCAACTTCCAAAGTATTTACCAACGTACCTTTTTTTGGTAGCGGCGTCTAAGATAAACGGCAATGCCGTTCATCGCAAAGGTAATAAACAGCAACACGATAATCGCGGCCGCGGCATTGACCGTAAAACCCTTCTGCGGCCGGGATACCCAATTGAATATCTGGATCGGCAAGACGGAAAAAGGATCCAGGAAGCCCTCAAGGTTAAAAAAAGGGAAGGTACCCTCGATGGGGCTTTTGGGTAAAAAAGCGACATAGGTCAAGGCCCCCACGGTAATGAGGGGGGCCGTTTCCCCAACCGCGCGCGACAAGGCCAGGATCGAGCCCGTTAAAATGCCCGGCATCGCCGACGGCAAAACCTGGTGGCGAATGGTCTGCCACTGGCTCGCACCCAAGGCATAGGAAGCCTCCCGAATGGAAGACGGCACCGTGCGAAGGGCCTCTCTTGAAGACAAGATCACGATCGGGAGGACCAGCAGCGCCAAGGTCATCCCCCCGGCAAGAATACTCCGTTCAAGGTCCATCCAGCGCACAAAGATCCCGAGACCGAGCAAACCGTAGATAATCGACGGCACGCCCGCCAGATTGGCGATATTGATCTCGATCAAGCCAGTCAACCAATTTTTTCCGGCATACTCCTCAAGATAGGTCGCCGCCGCAATCCCGATCGGAAAAGCCAGCACCACCGTCAGCGCCGATATCCACACGGTGCCGACCCAGGCGGCGTAAATACCGGCGCGTTGAGGTCTTCTTGAAGGGAAACTCGTGAGAAACTGCCGGTCGAGCCTGGGGTACCCGTCGCTGAACACATCGATGAGCAAGACCAAGAGCACCACGACGCCAAACAAGGTCACCGCAAGTCCGAAGATGCGAAAAAGGGTGTCGTAGATCTGATTGACGCGTCGTTTTTCCAGCACCTAGTCGTAGACCTCCCGAAAGCGCTTTCGAAGCAGGTAACTGACAATATTCAATATAAAGGTCAGGAGGAAGAGACTCATACCGGCCACAAAAATAGTCTGATACGCGATGGTGCCTGTGGGCGTATCCCCCATGCTGATCTGTACGATGTAGGCGGTCACCGTTTCGATCGGAACGAAGGGATTTAATGTAAGACGTGGCTGCAAACCCGCGGCGATAGCCACAATCATCGTTTCTCCCACCGCCCTGGAAATACCTAAAATAAAAGAGGACACGACCCCTGAAAAAGCCGCGGGCAACACAACTTTTAAGGCGACTTGAAGACGCGTGGACCCCAGGGCATATCCGCCTTCTTTCAAACCCGCCGGAACGGCATGCATGGCGTCCTCGCTCAGGGAAGAAATAATCGGGATGATCATGATGCCCATCACAATACCGGGAGACAAGGCATTAAACCCGGAAAGCGCCGGGATAAAACCTTGAAGCAGCGGGGTCACGAAGATGAGGGCAAAATAACCGTATACGACCGTGGGGATGGCCGCCAAAATTTCCAGCAGGGGTTTGATGATTTCCCGAATGCCCCTGGATGCGTACTCACTCAAATAGATGGCGCTGATCAGACCGACCGGCAAGGCAACCGCCATCGCGATCGACGTCGTTAAAAAAGTTCCGACAAATAGAGGCAGGATCCCGTAGTGTTTTTCCGAAAAGAGCGGCGTCCATTCCGTATCGGTTAAAAAATCGACCAGGGACACGACCTTGAAGAACCCCGCCGTCTCGACCAACAAAACGGCAACGATTCCGACCGTGACCAAGACGGAGAGCAAGGCCGACAAGAAGAGCAGTCCTTCGATGATCCATTCTTTGACAAGGCGTACCGGCATCATATTAAAAATTTAACCCCGACCATTGCGCATTTGTCTACCGCATCGCGTCACAAACAACACCGCGGAGATGCGCCTCCGCGGGTCCCAGAAGGGATGGACGCTATTCATCTTGCAAAAGATCCTCGACGTTCACCCCGACTTGCGAACCTTTTCCGCCGAAGACCGATCCGGTTTTCCTATTCTCAAAACGCATCAAACCCAAACGGTAAGCCCGTTCGGAAAGGGCGATATAACCCACGTCCTTCGAAAGAAACGCGCCGTTTTCCATATAAAATTGAACGAAGGCACTGACCTCCGGCCGGTCGGCGGCCTTTTTTCCGACATAGATAAAGATCGGTCTGGAAAGCGGCTGGTAGCGTCCGTTGAGCACCTTATCGTACTCCGCAGGAATCGGTCCCTTACCGTTGGCGTCGTTTTCGTCGTCGATTGGAACCAATTTCAGCCGGTCTTTATTATATTCATAGTAAGCAACCCCAAAGAAGCCCAAGGCGTTGATATCGGTCGAGATCCCTTGCACCAGCACATTGTCGTTTTCACTCGCCGTAAAATCGCCGCGGCTGGCGCCCCCCTTCCCGACAATCGCTTCGGTAAAATAGTCGAATGTGCCCGAATCGACACCCGGGCCGAAGAGGTGGATTTCCCGGTTTGGAAAACCGGGCCGCACTTGCTTCCATTGGGTGACCTTTCCTTGGGATTCGGGCGACCAGATCATTTTGAGTTCACGGACCGTCAGCGCATCGACCCAGTCATTTTGCGGATGCACCACCACAGCGATGCCGTCATAGGCCACCGGCAACTCGATGTATTCAATACCCTTTTTGGCGCACTGTTCGACTTCAGAGGGCTTGATCGGCCGGGAGGCATTCGTAATATCGATTTCCCCTGCGCAGAACTTTTTAAAGCCCCCACCGGTGCCGGAGACGCCGACCGTGATCCGCGCCCTCGGTTGCACCGCGAGAAACTCCTCGGCCACCGCCTCTGTAATCGGAAAAACGGTACTGGATCCATCGATCTTGACCTGAGGGGATTTAGCCCATACAAAACCCGCTGTAAGCATCGTAAAACCGATCGATATGAATAATCGCTTCATCGTCCTCCTCCCATCGTCTTGTGTACTTGGTGTATGCTGCATATATTGTAGATGGCCCAGATTACGATGCGATTTCGGAAATGTTAATTCATTGTTAAATCCCTCTTGATGTCGGTAGGGCTGAAAACCTTTCGATGTCCAAACCACGCAGAGAGAATACAGACACAGAAACCTTCTCCCCGGCCACGTTCCTGAGGGAAAACACGGCCCTTTTTTACGAATATCGATTCTGTTATACTTTTTTGGACAATGGACAGCGATATCGTCGATATAGAAAAAGAGGCCCCCGATCCTGAAAGCCCGCCGGAGATCGACACCCGCGCCGTCTCGATATATGACCCGCTCCACCGCTATCTGGCGGAAATTCGACGCTATCCTTTTCTGACGAAAGAAGAAGAGTTGCATCTTGCACGGCGATTCCGCGAGAGGGAAGACTTGGATGCCGTCACGCAATTGATCCTCTCCCACCTCCGGCTGGCCGCGTCCATCGCCATGGAATACAAACGGCTTCCCTTTAACGTCATGGACCTCATCCAAGAAGGAAATGTCGGGTTGATGCACGGGGTCAAAAAATACGACCCCAGCAAGGGCGTTCGGGTTGCCACCTATGCTGCATGGTGGATCCGTGCCTATATCCTAAAACATATTCTCCAGAATTGGCGGCTGGTTCGGATCGGGACGACAGAGGTACAACGCAAATTGTTCTTTCGTCTGTCCAAGGAACGGGAAGCCCTTGAGAAGCGGGGTGTAACGGTCACACCCAAACTATTGGCGGACCAATTGGATGTGAAGGAAAAAGAGGTGGTCGAAATGACACAGCGCCTCAGCGATCGAGAGCTCTCTTTCGATGAACCGATCGGACCCGATTCGGACACCTCGGTGGGGAGTATGCTTTCCTCAGGCCAAGAAGCCGTTGACGAAAACCTGGGAAAAAAACAGCTCAAAAAGGTATTTCAAGAAAAATTAATGGACTTCTCGAAAACCCTCAACCCCAGAGAAGCCGATATCCTCCGCGCCAGGATATTGTCGGAAAAACCGAAGACCCTGGAAGATTTTGCGCTGAAATATGAAATCTCCAAAGAACGGATACGTCAGGTCGAAGCAAACTTGCTTAAAAAACTAAAAAAGTTCATGAAAGAAAAGATAACTGACTTTGAAGATATTTCACAAGTGTAAGAAAATCATCGAAGCCGCCCCCTTATAGACCGGACTCTCCCACCGATCCTCTCTTTATCTAACCAATGAGCTGATTTGTACGCCAGCCTACATCCTTTCCAGGGCGGCCTTGCTATCTTTTCGATATCGTCGAGTATTATAATAATCACCTAAAATGTAAGGAGGCGCACATGAAAACCTTATGGGGTCTTTTACTTCTTGTCAGCTTTCCTTTTTTATACGGTTTCGATTTTTCAAGGCATAGTATCCCGACATCGGAGATCCTCTCTGGGGGTCCTCCAAAAGACGGTATTCCGGCCATCCTGAAACCCAAGTTTGTACCAATCGACAAGGCCGGCTTCCTTCGAGAAGAAGACCGCATCCTCGCCGTCGTGCATAACGGAGAAGCCAAGGCCTATCCCATTCTTATTATGAATTGGCATGAAATCGTCAACGACCGCATCGGCGGAAAACGGGTCTTCGTCACCTACTGTCCGCTCTGCGGCACCGGCATGGCCTTCGATGCGGACATCGGAGGGAAACACTACACCTTCGGCGTTTCCGGACTGCTGTATAAAAGCGATGTCTTAATGTACGATCACCAAAGCGAAAGCCTCTGGTCTCAAATTCTCCAGGAAGCGGTGACCGGCTCCCTCACCGAAACGCGTCTGAACTTGCTTCCCCTGGTCCATACCACTTGGGGGGCATGGAAAAAAGAACATCCTGAAACATGGGTGCTCTCGACCGATACCGGATTTCCCAGAGATTATTCTCGCGATCCCTATGCCTCATATGAAAAATCCGACCGGCTGATGTTTCCGGTCGGCAAGATCGACCGGCGCTATCCGCCCAAGACCTGGGTCTTGGGCATCGAAAGAAACGGGCGCACTATGGCCTATCCTTTCCCGGAACTCGCAGTAGGGCCTCCTTCCTTCACCCACCGAATCGGGTCGGAAGAAATTCGGATTGCTTATGAAGCCTCGACACGCACCGTACGTGTTCGAGATCAAAAGGGAAACGAACTGCCCACGGTGGTTTCTTATTGGTTTGCCTGGGCGGCCTTTCATCCGGAGACGGATCTTTTTAAGCATCCATAAGTCTAAAGGGTATGCGCTCACTATGGTATTAAATCCATTTATATCGGGTCTAAACCGAAGGAGGAAAAAATGGATATCACCGAAATGCAGCGTATGCTGAACAAGGTCCGCTGCCCGCTTTGTTCCAACGCCGAATTTGATGTTCAGCTCCGATGCGATCTCGGCCTCGGCGCGTGCCTGGTAACGGCAAGATGCCAATCCTGCAATACATTATATGAACTGAGTTCGGAGAAAAGCCCGCTCGAATCCAGGGGGAAACAGATCGAATCTCGAAAATGCCCGGCTTGTCATACATCCGCTTTCTCGCCGGCCTTTCGTTGTGAACTGCCCACCCGCCAGTGCTGCACCGTCGCACGATGCAAGGCATGCGACCACCCCATCTCCGCAAGCGCCTAGGGACGGTCGGGCCAATTCCATCGAAAAACCGTTGGTAAAATCTTGGATTGAACGATCATAAGAAACGCGCCGCGGACACGATCAAACCGATGAAGACGGCCTTTTCTGTGATCGACGGAAATAAGGCCTTGATATCTTGTGTATTTTTGATGATAATAGATATCTTAGCGAAGGAGACCTGACTGCATTGGATATCATACGCGGCACTATCGGCATCGGTTTTGCCATCGCACTGATTGGGATGGGGTCTTTTGCGCCTCCGGCGTCGGCGAACGGTGAGCATGGAGACCACGCAGCCGAAGAGAAAAAGATGGACATGGAAATGCATCATCACAGCCCTTCGTCAAAGAAAGGGCCGGAGTTGCCCCCTGGGACGAAAGAGGTGAAAATCGACCTCAGCGGACCGTTTTGCCACAAACATCCGGAAGAAATCACGGAAGGCTTGATGAAACTGAAAGGGGTCATCCATGTCGAAGCCTTCAGCGGCAGAAGATATATCCTGGTCCATTTCACGGGCAACACGGTCGGGGCAAAGGAAATGTCCGACGTGGTCAGTCAGCTAAAGGGAAGCGGCTGGCGCTGCAAAGGAACGGTTTCTTCGAAAAAACAAACGGAACGTTAAGGCCCCAATGCGGGCGATTCATGCTTCCTCCCTCTCCAAAATGAATCCGGCACAAGGGATCAACACCCAGACAAGCCTCACGAAAGATATCAAATCACTCGCAATAGAATTCGGTTTTCATCTCGTCGGCATCACTTCGGCGAATCCGCTTGCGTCGGCGGGCAGGCACTACCGCCGCTGGCTGTCGGATGGTTTCTCGGGTAAGATGGCCTATCTCAAAAAATCGCCGGAGATTCGCTATGATCCTAAAAAGCGTTTTCCCGAGGCGCAATCCGTTATTTCCCTTGCGCTCAATTATTATCAACCGAAACCCCATGAAAAAACCGAATGCGCCCTCGGGTCCGGAAACCCGGCCCAAGCCACCAAACCGGTCCCCGGAAAGATCGCGGGAAAGATTGCGCGCTATGCCTGGGGAGAAGACTATCATCATATTATCGAAGAGAAGCTGATAAAACTCATCGCAGAGATCACCGTGCGCGGCGGAATGTGCTGGAAAGGCTACGTCGATCACGGTCCGCTTTTGGAACGGGCCTTTGCGGAACGGGCCGGCCTCGGATTCATCGGAAAGAACACCAACCTCATTACGCCCCAATACGGTTCCTGGGTCTTTCTCGCCGAAATCGTCACAAACTTGGCGCTCAACACAGATTCTCCCATGGCGGAACAATGTGCCTCCTGTCGGCGCTGTCTGGATGCTTGTCCGACAGGGGCCCTCACAGAAGCCTATCGCTTAGACGCACGGCGATGCATCTCTTATCTCACTATCGAAAACAAAGACGCGATCCCTGAGCACCTCGTCTCGGATTTCGATGGATGGGTCTTCGGCTGCGACATCTGCCAAGAGGTTTGCCCTTATAACAAAGAGCGGATGCCGACCGACGAGCCGGGCTTGTCTTACCGGCGGGGCGCCGGTCCGACCTTGAAGACCAGCGACATCGAAGCCATTCAAGACAATTCGGTTTTCAAGAAACGGTTCAAGAAAACGCCCATTCTCCGCGCCAAGCGCGCCGGTTTGATCAGAAATGCCGTCGCCGCACGCCAATCGATGGAAGACGCATGAGCAAACGATACAAGGGCCTTCTATTCGACCTTTGCGGCACCCTTATGCAATACCGGATCGACCGGATGCCCCTGATTGAATTCGAAGGAAAGCAAGTTCACACAACGACACCCCTGCTCTATGCCTGCTTTTTAGAGTTCGACCGGGGAAAGGTCTCCTATGAACGGTTCCACACCGAATTCGTCAACACAACAGAGGCCATCGCGCGGAAGCGGGATGCAAGTGGAAAAGAAATCTTATCGGCCACACGATTCGAGTCCTTTTTAAATCGCTTAAATGCCGATCTCGGCAAACGGCGTAACGAAATTCAGCGGCTGTTGAAGGACATCCATTTGGCGCGCGTGGCGAAGTGTTTAGAATTCTTACCACGCCACCGCGATCTGTTGCTCGCCTGGGGGAAAACCCATCGGATCGGTTTGGTCACCAATTTCGACGACACCCAAACCGTCCGAAACGTGCTCTCAAGGGAGCGCATTACCGACCTTTTTGACGTGATCATCATTTCCGCCGAATTCGGCCTGCGCAAACCCAGACGGGAAATCTTTTTAAGGGCATGCGATGATATCGGCGCATCGGTTTCCGAAACCCTCTTCGTCGGCGATAGCTGGGAAAGCGATGTCGTCGGCGCCAAATCGATCGGACTCGATACGGCCTGGATCAATCCCCACCAAATCCCCCAGCCCGACAAGGGCCGAAAAGCCGACTATCACTTCTCAGACCTGGCGGAATTGGATCATGTTCTCAACCAAAGGCACTCCTGAATAGCCCGTATTGTGTTCCATCACGAGATCAGACTGTTTGGATATCAAACTGGTTTTGAGGGGACGCCATGCCCGCGACTTCAACAATCATCTCCAGCTCCACCGGGGCGTCCAGCGGCAACGAAACCGCACCGAGCGCGAGCCGTGCGTGATGCCCCGCATCACCAAAGATCTCGGCCAAGAGGTCGGAGGCCCCGTTGGCCACGGCAGGCTGTTGGGTAAAATCGGAAGACGAAGCCACATGAACAGCCATCCGGACGATTTGCGTAATCAGATTCAGAGAACCGATCTCCGCACGAATCACCGCCAAGGCATTAAAAAGAGCAATACGGGCGGCCTCCTTTCCCTGTTCGGCGCTCAATGCTTGACCAAGCTTTCCGGATAGGACCAGTTTGCCGTCCACAAGCGGAAGCATCCCCGAAAGAAAAAGATAGGGTCCGCTCCGGACAACCGGCACATAGGAAGCAAGCGGTTTCGGGGGGGGCGGTAGCGTGAAACCAAGCGATTGCAGTTTTCCTTCGAAATCCATCGTTATATCATCTCCGGTAAAAAACTTTTCCCAAGCGGCAAGGGCGGCAAGCCGAAAAAAGCCGCAAGGGTTTGTCCGACATCGGCGAAAGTTTTCCGGGTACCCAGATCCTTTCCCTCCTTCACACCCACCCCATAGGCCAAGAGCGGCACATATTCCCTTGTATGATCGGTTCCGGGAAAGAGAGGGTCGTTTCCGTGGTCGGCGGTGATCATCAGCCAGTCGCCTTGCGCCATTTTCACTTGTATCTCGGGCAGACGCCGGTCGAAGTATTGAAGCGCAGCGGCGTATCCCACCGGATCGTTTCGGTGGCCGTAGAGCATGTCGAAGTCGACCAGGTTGATGAAGATCAATCCCCCTTCCGCGCGATCCAAACAGTGAAGCAAACGATCGATGCCGTCTTCGTTATTCCGCGTATGGATCGTTTCCGAAAGCCCTTGACCCGAGAAGATATCGTCGATCTTTCCGATTCCGATCACGGGGATGCCCCTCTCGGACAGGCGGTCGAGCAAGGTTTCAGCCGGCGGAGGGAGGGCGAAATCGCACCGCCGATCCGTCCGCACAAACGACCCCGGCATCCCGACAAACGGGCGGGCGATGACCCTTGCAATCCGATGCGGCGGCCTCGTTAAGAGATCCCTTGCAGTTCGGCAGTACGCATACAAGGTCTGTAGAGCAATCACCGATTCGTGGGCGGCCAGCTGAAAGACCGAATCCGCAGAGGTATAAAGAATCGGGCATCCCGTCTCCATATGCGCCCGGCCCAGCTCCCGAATGATGTCGGTGCCGGAAGCAACCCGATTGCCAAGGACACGCCGTCCGATCTTCTCCTCGAAAGGGTCTAATACTTCCGGTGGAAAACCCTCGGGGTAGGTTCGAAAAGGCGTTTTGGTCAGGACCCCCATCATCTCCCAATGACCCACAAGGGTGTCTTTACCGGAAGAACCCTCCGCCATCCTTCCGAAGGATGCAATCGGATGCATATCGGAGCGGACCCCCTGAAATGGTCCGAGGCGTCCCAGGCCGTATCTTGCCAGATGAGGCAGGGACAGGCCGCCGACGGCCGCTGCCAAATGACCGAGCGTATTGCTGTCGAGATCTCCCCAAGCTTCGGCGTCGGGAAGGGCGCCGATGCCCAGACCATCGAGAACGATCAGCACTACCCGTTTTCTTGTGCGCAGTTTGGACATACCGACAGATCGGTCTCTCCGAGTTGGAATTTTCGGACGGCGGCGTTGTGCTCCTTCAAGGTTTTGGAAAAATAATGCGCCCCATTGTTCTTCGAGACAAAGTAGAGGTAGTCGACCGCTGCCGGATGCAGCGCGGCATGAATCGCATCCCTGCCGGGGTTGGCGATCGGCCCGGGCGGAAGCCCTACGACCTTGTAGGTATTATAGGGGGAATCGTTCAACAAGTGATTTCGGGTGAGATTGCCGTCAAAATGCTTCAAGGAGAAAATAACGGTCGGATCGCTTTGAAGACGCATATTTTTCTTGAGTCGATTATGAAATACCGCCGAAACGATGGGACGTTCTTCTGCCACGGCGGTTTCTTTTTCGATGATGGAAGCCAGTGTGACCACCTCTCTTTGGGTCATGCCGAGAGCTTCCGCACGCTGCTGAAATGACGCGTCATAGATCGTGTTGAACTGTTTCGTAATTTGAGTGACAATCTGCCGGGGGGAAGACTGCTTGCTAAAACGATAGGTTTCCGGAAAAAGATAGCCCTCCAAACTTTCACCCTCAAACCCCAATGTATTGATGACGTCCTGATCGTGGACCAATTCTTGAAAGATTTCCGCATCGACCAAATTCGCCGACTCGAGCATCTGTGCGATTTCCCGCGACGACATCCCCTCCGGAATGACAACTTGGTAGTGCAGAATCTCCCCACGGACCAGGACACCCAACAGCGCCTTCGGTCGCATCGCCCGATGGAGCCGGTATTCCCCCGGCTTCACCCGCGTTTCATTCCGAGTCAACTTTCCAAGCAGACGAAATGAAAAACGGTTCGAGATCAACGCCTCCTCAAAAAGAAGATCCGTCACTTCCCGAAAGGTGGCACCCTGGGGAATTTCAATCGTGATGTAGTTTTGATCCGTGGAGGGGGGAGGGCTTCCCCAAAAAAAGAAGCCCTGCAAAAAGGCGATACCGATAAAAACGAGCACTAAAAAAGGGACAATATATTTTCTCATAACCGGTACTCAATAGAAGAATCTCGTTTCTTATATGGGCAAACGGATGGATACCGTTTCGGTACTACATTTTTTGTATGATTTCTATCGATTTTTTCAAGGCCGCATCCAGTTTATCCACCCGCTTGCCGCCGGCCTGGGCCATTTCGGCCTTTCCGCCGCCGCTTCCGTCAATAAGCGGCGATATCCCCTTGACAATCTCTACCGCCGAATAACGCCCAATTAAATCGTGTGTCACCATCACCACAAGCGACACTTTTTTTTCGCTGGTGGAAGGTGCACCTACGATGATAATACCAGATTTCATGCGATCACGAAGGCGGTCCGCCCGGGCCCGGACCGTCTTGATTTCCGCAGGGGCAATCTTTTCTGAAATAACGGACAGCGACCCGATTTTTTGAATATTCCCCAGCGGGGCCGTGGAAGAGGAATCTTTCCCGGATTGAAGTCCCGCCAACTTCCGCTCCGTTTCCCGCAACTGTTCGATGAGGCGCTGGGATCTTTGCACCACCTCCTCCGGACGGCTTCGCAGCAGCCCTGCAATGTCTCTGAGGCGCTGCTCCTGTTCTTTCATCCAACGGTAGGCCCCCATGCCGGTCAGGGCTTCAATACGCCGCACGCCCGACGAGATGCTGCCTTCTTTTACGATCTTAAAAAGACCGATTTCGCCCACGCCCCGGCAATGCGTCCCGCCGCACAACTCCCGGCTGAAATCTCCCACCGACACCACACGCACACGGTTTCCGTACTTCTCTCCGAAGAGCGCCATGGCCCCGGAGGCGACCGCATCGTTCATTTCCATCGTTTCCGTCTCGACCGCGGTTCCTTCGAGGATTTGCGCATTGACGACGCGCTCTATTTTCTCGATTTCGCGGTCTGTCAACGCCGCAAAATGCTGAAAATCGAAGCGTAGACGGTCCGGTGCAACGAGGGAACCGGCCTGTTTGACATGGTCTCCCAAGAGATTCCTTAAAGCGGCATGCAAAAGATGGGTGCCGGTGTGATTCTTCGCCGTGTCCTGTCGCGAACGTTTATCCACGATGGCGCGATAGGGCTTATCCACTGCGATGGCGCCCCGCATGACCTTCCCGTAGTGAAGACAGAGATCGGAAAACACCTTTTCCGTGCGTCCGATCAGGACGGTCGCCGTGTCGGACACCACCTTTCCTTGGTCTCCAACCTGTCCCCCCGACTCCGCATAAAAGGGGCTCGATTGAAAGAGAAGACCGACCTTATCTCCAGCTTGTGCCGATGAAACCGATTGGCCCTCTTTTAAGATAGCTAGCAAGATCGTCTCTTCCTCCAAACGATCGTATCCGACAAAACGCGTCTCCCCGTAACGCTCATACCATACTTTGAACAGGGGTTGTGCCTGAAGCGACTGGCCTGCTTTCTCTGCGCCCGCCCAAGCGCGCCTTGCGCGTTTTTTTTGCTCCGACATGGCCTGCTCGAACCCTTCCGTATCGAGCTTCATGCCCATTTCAGATGCGATTTCCTCGGCAAGATCGATTGGAAAACCATAGGTATCGTACAAGGTAAAAAGCGTCTCCCCGGGAATGGTCTTCGCACCTTTCCCTTTCAGTCCCTTGATGGCCTCATCGATGAGTTGGACCCCTTGATCGAGCGTACGGATAAACCGCTCCTCCTCTCCGAGAACCACGCGATCGATATGATCTCGCTCCTGTTCCAACCCGGGATAGGCCTCGGACATCCGATCGATGACGGTTCCGGTTAATGTGTGGAGAAAGGGCTCGCAAAAACCGAATTGCCTGCCGAAACGTGCAGCCCGTCGGAGAATCCGTCGAAACAAATAGCCACGTCCTTCATTGGCGGGAGCGACGCCGTCGCCGGCCAAAAACGTCAGGGCACGGACATGATCGGCAATCACCCGCCCCGGTGCCGAGCGGGTGACTTCCGCTTCCGAAAGGTTTGCATGATGAGAAATCGCCTGAAAAATCGGTTGAAACAAATCCGTCTCATAGTTGCTCAGGACCCCTTGACAGACGGCCGTCATGCGCTCAAGCCCCATGCCCGTATCGATACTGGGTTTCGGCAGCGGCGTCAGAAGTCCTTCCGCATCCCGATTGTGTTGCATAAAAACAAGGTTCCAAATCTCGAGGTAACGGTCGCAATCGCATTTGCCGATGCCGGGACAATCGGGATGAACGGCCTCCCCCTGATCGAAAAGCACTTCCGAACAGGGGCCGCAGGGACCGATATCTCCCATTTGCCAGAAGTTGTCTTTTTCGTCCAAACGAATCACCCTGCGGGAGGGAACAATTTGACGCCAAAGCCCGGCGGCTTCGTCGTCCTCTCGAAAAATCGTAATCCATAAACGATCGGCAGGCAATTGGTAGACCTTCGTGAGCAGTTCCCAGGCAAAGGAAATGGCATCGTCCTTAAAATAATCTCCGAAAGAAAAATTTCCCAGCATTTCAAAAAAGGTCTGATGCCGCGCCGTTTGACCCACATTTTCGAGGTCATTGTGTTTTCCGCCGGCACGCATACATTTCTGAGCCGAAACCGCACGGGGATAAGGACGCGGCGCATCTCCTAAAAAAACGGCCTTAAACGGCACCATACCTGCATTGGTAAAGAGGAGTGTGGGATCGTTATCGGGGATGAGCGAGGCACTTGCCACCGGTGTATGGCCACGTGCTTCAAAAAATTCGATGAATTTTGATCTTACTTCGCCTGATGTCATGGCCTGGCCTTTATTTTTTCGTCATATTGCACTTATCTTATTCATTTCTCAGGCTCATTTGCAAGGCCGACCCTGAAGGCGGTATGCGAAAACCTAGGAGAGGGTTCAGGATGTATGTTGGAGGCGTTCTTGGAGGGAAAGCGATGAAAAATTTCGGAAGACACCATGGTGGGCGCGGCCGGAATCGAACCGGCATGAGGTCGCCCTCGGCAGTTTTTGAGACTGCTGCGTCTACCATTTCCGCCACGCGCCCTTCAATAGAAGACCCGCAGTAAAACACCGCCCATCTACACCGCATTCAGTCGATCGAAACCCCAATAGGGTGGCCTTTTTCTTCAAGCGATGGCTCGCACCGAAAGAACACGGGAGACAACTGAAACAAGATGATGCTTCTGCGCGTCTTATCCAGGCCCTCTTGTAGCATATCTTCTCGTTTATATCAAGAAATGAATAAATTAAAATCCCAAAAAAGTATCTACGCACAAACAAGACAAGGGGGGTCGTCGGAAATACCCCCGTGGCTTAAAAAAACGGTAGGCAAGGCAGGTATTCCAAGGCAAGTATTCCATTGATAAGTGTCTTCCTAAAAAGGTTTTTCCATCGGACAGACCTGATAGCATTAACATCCTGCTAGGGGATATAGGTGGGACCCCTCCGAGG
>JBHHXH010000022.1:0-34001 GCA_046756925.1 Nitrospiria bacterium | reverse complement strand
CCATCATTGGGTCTGCTCCCATCATTGGATCTGCTCCCATCATTGGATCTGCTCCATTGATCTGCTCCATTATTGTTCGTATCGTCTGGTATAAAATAGCTTACGGTACGAAAAAAAACGCTGCAAAACTGTAAGCCATCCTACATTTGAAAGGACTGAAGGGTCAAGACGTTATCCATTAGACATGTGATTGATTTCTCCTTGGGCATCGACTATCATAATGCGCATGGAAGAAAAAAGTAAAATCTGGTACCTCCAAAAGATAAACCTTTTCAAAGAGATGACATCGGAAGAAATCGGCGAGTTGGATCGCGCAACCCGTATGGAGTCGGTGCGGAAGAAAACACCCATTTTCTTTCCGGGAGACCCCAGTCAACAGGTTTATCTATTAAAAGAAGGCCGGGTGAAGATTTCCCGGATTTCGGAAGAAGGGCGTGAAGTGACGATTGCGCTGCTGGAACCGGGGCAAATCTTCGGTGAACTCGAAGTGCTTGGGGATTCTCCTCGCGACACCTTGGCGGAGGCCTTGGACGACAGCAAAATTTGTGTGGTCAGCAAGGACATCTTCTTATCGATGATCCGCCGCAAACCGGCCATTTCTTTCCGGTTGACCAAACTCATCGGATTTCGGATGCAAAAGATTGAAAGCCGTGTCGAAGACCTGGTTTTTCGGGATGTCCCGGCCCGTCTGGCCCATCTTCTCCTCGACTTAGCCCGGGATTACGGTCGAGACACCACGCATGGGGTCTGTCTTCAAATCAAGATCACCCACCAGGAAATTGCGAACTTGATCGGTTCGATACGGGAAACCGTCAGCGCTGTCCTAGGAGATTTCAAACGAGACGGTTGGATTTCCTTCGAAGGCCGGCAAATGACATTGTTGCGGCCCGACCTTCTCCAAAAACGCTCCGAGTCTTCTTTCAGTGGACCCGCCAACTGAGGTCCACGGCATGAGGAGGCCTGTTTACCATATAAAAACAAAATAAAAACAACAAGTTGTTTATAGAGCATCGACAAGCGGGTCTTCGCAAGTAAGGACACGGGGGTCCTGACGGTCTGGGTCGTACGATGGGATTGCAGGCTAGAATTAGCTTGTTATCAAAGAAAAAATGGTGTTATAATCAGAAAATTTTTAACCAAACTTAAGGGCTGATTTTCTCGGAATAAGAGAGGGGGAATCGAAAGATGTATAAATCAATATATATTCCGGTCGATAATTCAGATTACTCGAACACCGCCATCGATATCGGAATGGCATTGGCAAATGAGTTCGGGGCAAAAGTCATCGGAAGTCATGCGTATGCGGCGAAACTGCATGACCGCCGATTTAAGCAGATGGAAGCCGGTCTTCCTGAAGAATACCACGACGAGAACGAACTTGAACGCCAACGGAAGATCCACGATTCTCTGATTACGCGCGGCTTGGAAATCATTACCGATTCTTATCTCGACATCGTCGACCAAAAGGCCAACGAGAGCAATGTTCCTGTTGAGCGGAGATCACTCGAAGGGAAAAATTACAAGGTCCTTGTTGAAGACATTGTTCAAAACGGCTACGATTTGGTCATCCTTGGGGCTCTCGGGGTCGGCGCCGTGAAAGAAAGCTTAATCGGCAGCGTGACCGAACGGATGATTCGGCGGGTTCGAAAATCGGATGTTTTCGTTGTGAAAGAAACCCGCTTTCCCAGCCGCGACCAGATGGGTAAGATTGTCGTGGCCGTCGATGGGAGTCATCACAGCTTCGGTGGATTTAAAACGGCCCTGGCAATCGCAAAGACCTACGATCTCCCGGTCGACGTCGTGTCCGCTTTCGATCCCTACTATCATTATGCCGTCTTTAATTCCATTTCCGGTGTTTTAAACGAGGAAGCGGGCAAGGTTTTCCGTTTTAAGGAACAGGAAAAGCTGCATGAGGAAGTGATCGACTCCGGGCTGGCCAAGATTTATCAATCTCATCTGGAAGTGTGCACCAAAATTGCGGAAGACGAAGGGGTGACCATCAATACCTCGTTGTTGGACGGCAAGCCCTTCGAGAAAGTATTTCAGTACGTCAAGCGGGAAAAACCCTGGCTGCTGGTCGTTGGGCGAATCGGCGTGCATTCCGACGAAGAAATGGATGTGGGGAGCAATAGCGAAAACTTAATTCGAAGCGTCCCTTGCAATGTGTTGATTTCGAATAAAACCTATATTCCCCCCATCGACGCGATCGCCGAATATACGGTCGCCTGGACCGAGGAAGCCTCCAAGCGCATGGAAAAGGTGCCCATTTTCGCCCGGGGGGTGGCCAAGACGGCGGTCTACCGTTACGCCATCGAAAAAGGGTTTACGATTATCTCCAACTCAGTGGTGGACAGCGCCATGGGAGACATCCTTCCGAAATCGGCGATTGATGCCATGAAGAATATGGGGAAGGCCCTCGACGAAAAAGGGATCGACCGGAATAAAATGACCGCTTCGGAAGGCGTTTCCGAAACCCTGCAAGGCGGGGGCATGGCCGGCATGATGACGCAGATTGTAGGAGACCGCGATGCCGAACGGGCCGCCAGTTATGACGAAAAGGCCAAGCTCGACTTTTATATCTGTGACGGCTGCGGATACACCGCCAAAGGGGATCAGCCAGTGAAGTGCCCCATCTGCAGCGCCGATGGCAACCGCTTTCAATTCCTCGATAAATCGCTTTTTGAATCGGCGGCAAAAGCCGAAGGAGGCATCTCGCAAGAGGTCGGTTATGACGGTGTTCCGTTGAATTGGACCGATGAGGCCAAGAATATTCTCAGAAAAGTCCCCGCCGGTTTTGAACGCCGGCGTGCCAAAGCCAAAATCGAAAAGACCGCGCGTAAAATGGGATTCCAATCGATTGCAAAGGAGTTCGCCATTCGAATGATCGAGGGTGTCGATTTTGAAGAAACCGCATCGGAGGATACCGCTTCCGGTTCGGATGCATCGAAGGCGGCGACCGGAGCGACCGATTTTAGCTGGACCGATGAGGCCAAAGCGCGGCTGGAGCGCGTTCCCGTTGGTTTTATGCGGGATGCCACGCGGCAACACATCGAAAACCATGCCTTTTCTCAGTCCCTTCGCCACATTACGATCGACGTTGCGGAAGCCGGCATACAGAAGGCCACGGAGGAGATGGAATCGGTGCTCTCCGGCGCAAAAAGCCTGGATGAAATCAAAAAGAAGATGGCGGCCATGTCGAGCGGCGCCACACCCGACGAACACGATGGCGATGCCTTTCATTTTTGCGGGATGTGCGGTTATGTCGTGAATCAAATCCCGGATCGTTGTCCGGTTTGTGACGCCAATCGGGCGCGATTTGTTTTGATGCGTGAAGAAAGCGATTATTTTATTTGCATGGTCTGCAGCCTGGTCGTTGAAAATCAGATTCCAGAGCACTGCAGTCTCTGCGGGGCCAACGGCGAGTACTCTACCCAGCTGGAAAGAAAGGTGCGCCGTCTCGAAAACCAACTATCGTCGGTTTCATGGACCGAGGCGGCGATCGACATGCTGGGGGAAATCCCGGAAGGATTTATGCGGGAGATGACCCGGTGGCGTATCGAAGCCGATGCGCGAAAAAAAGGCCTCGCCGAAATCGATCCCTCGGTCATCCACGCAAAATATCTTCAATGGAGTCAAGTTTCGCGGAAAGTCGAAAGAAAGCTCCCTTGGGATAACGAGGCGGTCCGGAGAATATCTCTGATTCCTTCTTTCGTTCGCGGGACGGTTGTCCAAGAGATTGAAGCCCATACCCTTGAGCAAGGTCTTGCGCAAGTCACAGTCGATATCATCGAACAAGTCACTGCCCGATGGGTGGAAGCCATGCGCAACCAAGGATATTAATCCGCACTCGACGTGTTTGGCCGCATCGTTAAAACAGGGAAGTGCATATGACCTACCAAGCCTACTCCATATCGTGGAACCTGACGCAACGCTGCAACCTGTTTTGTACGCATTGTTATATCAGCGGTTTTCCAAATGCGGATATCTCCGGAGACCTGACGACCGAAGAATGCTTTCAGGTGATGGACGACATCGAGAAGGTGAATCCCAATGTCTTTTTGATTCTCACCGGCGGCGAACCCCTGGTCCGAAAAGACATCTTCGATATTGCAGCCTACGGATCCGATAAAGGTTTTACCTGCGTGCTCGGGACCAACGGTGTATTGTTGGGAAAAACCGAAGCGAGAAAAATGCGGGAAAGCGGTCTGATGGGCGCCTCCATCAGCCTTGATTCGGTCGACCCGGAAAAACACGATCGTTTCCGTCAGCTTCCGAAATCGTGGGAACATGCCATTCGCGGCATCGATTACCTCAAAGAGGAAGGCCTGGATTTTTCCATCCATATGAGCGTCATGTCGTGGAACGTCTCCGAAATACCCGGCATGATCGCCCTCTCTCGGAAGCTGGGTGCCAAGGTCTTGAACTTTTTTTTCCTCGTTCAGACGGGCCGGGGAGAAAATATCATCGACATCACGCCAAAACAGTACCGTGAGATCCTCACCTATCTTGCGCGGGCGCAAGGCGTGGGTCAACAGGAAGCCAATCGGGACGGTGCCCTCTTTACGCATTATGACGATCCTTGGACCACCTCGGCGGGGGAAAGCGACGGCTTGATCCTTCGCGCCAAATGCGCCCCGCACTTTAGGAGAATTATCTACGAGCTCGATCCCGCGTCCCCCTTGCTCAAGAATTACGCCCAGGGCAGTTGTCCCGCCGGAAAATATTATTGCCGGATTACACCCAATGGAGATATCACCCCATGCCCCTATATGCCGGTGACTGCAGGGAATCTAAGAGAGCAGCCCTTCGACGAAATCTGGCGGACATCCCCCGTTTTAAACGATTTAAGAGATCCTGGCTTAAGCGGGCGCTGCGGCGAGTGCGAATTTTCCGAAATGTGCAGCGGTTGCCGTTGCCGGGCCTACGCGGCTCACGGCGATTATCTCGCGGAGGACCCGGCCTGCGATTATGAACCCGGTCGATTCGGCGGTGAGAAGATCACCATGGGGGCGGATCAAACCTTCGGATTCGAGATGAAACGGGAGTTGGTATGGAGTGCCGGCGCCCTTGAAAGATTAAAAGGGCTTCCATCTTTTGCGAGAGGGATGGTGGCGACGGGTGTGGAACGTTATGCCAAGGAAAATAAGATTGCCTTAATTACTACAGAGGTAATGCAAACCGTCCGGGAGAATGCCGAAGCCCGCCTGGGCCGGCGTTTCAAGTTTTCGGAGTTCAATCGGGGCATTCCGGAGACGACATCACCCACAAAGAAATAAAGAGGAAACAATGGCTGAATTAGACCAAAAAAACGAAAGCATTACTTGGCTGCCGGAGGCCGAGGCCCGGCTTAAAAAAGCCCCTTTCTTTTTAAGGGGCATGGTCCGGAAAATTTCGGAAAAGAAAGCCCGGGAGTTGGGCATATCGGTCATCACGGAGGAAGTCCTCGAAAAATTTAAAGATAAGATGATGACGCCCATGGCGGGAAAAGGGGTCGGCGCCGCCCATACGGAAGCGGGGATCGAAACGAAGGCGCTTGCCTGGACCCGTGAGGCGCAGGAACGCCTGGAAACCGTCCCGGAGTTTATGCGCGGCATGATTAAAAAGATCGCCGAGGAAGTGGCCTTGGAGCGGGGCCATCTCGAGGTCGACATGGCCCTCCTAAAAAAAGCCGAGGCCCTTGGGGACGTGTCCGAGGAGAAGAGAGTCGAAATCCCTTGGACGGATGCGGCCTTGGTTCGGCTCGAACAAAAAATAGCGGAATCGCCCGAAATGGCCAGGGATTTCGTTCGGGATATGCTCAAAAACGACGCAGAGGATTTGGCCCATGAATTGGAGATCGCCAAAATCGACCTGGCGGCGGCCACGCAAATATGGGATGCGCCGAAGCGCGATGTGACATGGAGCGTGGAAGCCGAGAAGCGATTGATGACATCGCCCGACTTTGTTCGCAGCGGCATCAAAAAAGCGGCGGAACGCCGCGCCCGGAAGATGGGCCTGACCACCATCACCTCTGAGCACTTGACCAAATTTAGGAACGAAGCGATGATGAAGGCCATGAAGCGGCTGCGCGCCTTCGGTTATGACAAAATGACCTTCGATGGTTTTGAAGATGCCAAGGAGAAGATTCGACGGCTTCAAAACAACCCCGAAGCCTCCAAACGACTGGAAGACATCAAATCCTATATGGAAAAAAAAGGAGATATCGGTCTCATAGACGAAGAAATGCTCCAACGCATGAAGGACTATCTAAAGGACCCGACGCAAAAAAAGATGTAAGTCTCCGGCCCATCCGCTCACACACATTTTGGAACCGCGATGAATTTTTCCGCAGTGCTCAATCACTGGTTGCATCTCGTATCGGCTATTATTTGGATCGGCGGATCGGCGTATCAAGTTTTCGTTTTATCGGCCCATATGAAATCCGGAGATCTCCCTCGGGAAAAACTACTGAACATCGCAAAACGTTTTCGCAGAATTTCGCTGGTGGCCTTAATTACCCTGGTGTTCACCGGAGGCATCAATCTCGGCATCCGCCGCGCCGGTCATGAATTTATTCCCCCCGGTTATATCTCCGCGCTGGGGGTCAAGGTGTTTCTCATTGTTGCGATGGCTTCCGGCCTGGTTTTTGGATTGGTGCGGTCCCCCAAGCAAGAAGATCCGGCCGAAGAAGATCCCACGGCACTGCCGGGCATCGGGATTACGAAGATGACACTTGCTATTGGAACCATCGTCATCTTCATCGCCGCCATGTTGAGACAGTGGAAGTTTTAATTTCCCCGTTTAAGTGTCTCATTTTCCTGACTCCCTCGAATCGGCATGTTTCCTTTTTTCACAGAAAAAACCGGTCTTTCTCCTTCAAACCCCCACAAGATATCGACGTAAACGGTCTGAACGTGAAAGCCGATACGGATGTTTAAGATCTTCTCTCCTCGAATCTTTTTCCTTGCCTCCCCCCTGCTCCTTGCTTTGACTGCAGGCGAGGTCTTGGCGATCCATGCTATTATCGAAGATGCGGAACCCATCCCAAGAGTACACGGCCCGGTTCGTCTCGGAATGCCCATGGAGGTTTTTCTTCAGAACACCCTAGCAAAGGAAGCCGCCCCCGCGATCGGCCAGTTCGAGGACGAACGACGGTTTCTGCTCGATTCCCTGTCGTCTTCGAGCGGCCTTGAACACGGCGTGGATCACATGGTCTGCGATTTCTTTCAGGGCGTCCTATTTAGAATTGAAATCAATTACGAAGCGCTGGGGAAAAACACAGGGCTTCCACAAGCCTTAATCGACCAGTGGACCTTACGCTACGGTTCTCCCCGGGAAAACACCCTTCCCGATATACGTCTTATTTTTTGGGATGACGGAGCCACTCGGATGATATTACAAATAGAGCGCCTGGAAGATTCGACCCTTTATTCCCTGACCTATATCGATGACGACCTTTTTCACAAGATCAGTCGAGACCGGGTACAGCGCGAAACAGGGGGAGAATCCTCCTATGGAAAATGACCACCTATTTTGAAAAGAACACCGAAAATCAACTCGGCGCTTCGCTGTTTGCTAAAGATCTTTTGCGACCGATCCGCACGGCAACATACAAATCAAAAACACCCTGTATTTTATGCGAGGTGGATTCAAAATAAAATCGTCGGGGGGTCGAACCCTGTTGGGCATCTTCAGCAAAAATACAGCTTCTCCACAGGTATTGTGGATAACTTGAGGACAAGAGAACCTTTCATTTAAAAACCCCGAGCGTTCTTCACCGATAAAGCAAACTGCACAAGAAAAATGCAGATATATTTTAAGTTATTTCAATGAGTTATATGTATTTTTGCTATTTCCTCCTTGCAATCCCCCACCGGCTTTTCTCTTGCCCTTTCAAGGTCACAAAGGGATGAAGAGGCAATTCCTTTTCGAAAACAGCAAGATAGCCCAGCCAATTAATTGTGATTGCCGTCTCAGGATGGCATTGTCAATTGGATTAAGATATGGTATAAGGCGACTATGAATAAGAGGCAACACCAGCGTGTTCCTTTTTCAGGAAAAGCAAAACTGGTCGCGGAAAAAGCGGAAGTGGATGTGACCATCAGCAATTTAAGTCTGGGAGGTCTCTTGTTTCACACCTCGAGCGATTTCGACCTGGGCAAGGAAGTGATCATCCATATTTCAGGAACATTTCGCAGAAAAACCTTTAACGAGCGGGTCATCGGGAGGATCGTCGCTTCACACCGCGGGCCGGTCGGCAATTCATTCGGCATACGCTTTCTCTCTTACTTGAATCCGGAAAGAGAACCCACCCTCCATTCATGGGTGGAAAGTCATCAAGACAATCCCTCGCCTTCCTTTTTGAGAAACAGCAGGGAATAACCCCTCGCCGATAGGACCTGCACATGGTAGATGGCAGACCATTCAAAAAAAAATGTTTCATCCGTTTTCTAAGCCGTGCCGGAAAATGGGGTCTCTGCACATTGGTTTTGACGGCTTTATTGGCCTGTTCGCACCGGGCCCTCCGCTTGTCCCTTCCGGAATCCCCCTTGCCATACGATCAGGCTTGGAAATCCGCCATCGACGCCAGCCTCGTCGATTACAAACGCATCGCCATCGAAGACAAGCAAGCCGGCTACTTCCAAACCACTTGGAACATCCATAAGGTCGGTCTGATCATCGGACATCCCGTCAAGCGAAGCCGGCTCATCGGCCGGGTGACTAATCGGGTGCCGTTTCGCCTCGACATCGATATGGAACAAGAGGCTTTTTCGATGGAGCTGGGGAGGTGGGTCAGCGATCCCCCTGATAGAAAACGATTGGCGGACATCCTGGAGAGAATGCGCGCACGGCTTCTTTTTTAATTTTTTTATCGAGCAACGCGTTCTTTATAGAACCGGTTTCTCTTTCAATGATAAAATGATCGATGCTTGCAAAAACATTCAGCGCGGTCCTATACGGCGTGGAAGCCCATCTGATCGATGTAGAAGTCGATCTTTCACAGGGGCTTCCGATGCTTTCGATCGTCGGTCTTCCCGATCTTGCGGTCAAGGAAAGTAAGGACCGTCTTCGTTCCGCCATCAAAAATACCGGTTTTCACTTCCCCGTCAAAAAAATCACCATTAATCTCGCACCGGCCGACCTCAAAAAAGAAGGCTCGGCCTTCGACCTCCCCATGGCGCTGGGCATCCTTGCCGCCGAAGGGATCGTTGATGAAGCCATGCTGAAAAAATATATCGTCGTCGGTGAACTGTCCTTAGACGGCCGTATTAAAGGCATCAAAGGCGCGCTTCCAATTGCCGTCTTATGCAAGAAGAAGCGGGGGATGGAGGGGCTCATCGTACCGGCAAAAAACGGCGACGAAGCGGCCGTCGTCTCCGGCATCAAAGTCCTCGGGATGCAGACCCTTCCTCAGGTGGTGGAATGGTTAAATGGAAAGCAGCCTGTGGATCCGACCAAAGTCAATCTTGAAGCGCTTCTCGCGAAACAGTCCCAATATCCGGAAGATTACGCCGAGGTCAAGGGACAAGCCCACGCAAAACGGGCCTTGGAAATCGCAGCGGCCGGCGGGCACAATTTACTCATGGTCGGTCCTCCCGGCTCCGGCAAAACCATGCTGGCAAAACGTTTTCCATCCATCCTCCCCAAGATGGGTTTCGAGGAATCTCTCGAATCGACACAGGTCCATAGCGTGGTGGGGCTCCTCTCCCCCGAACACCCTTTGTTGTTCGTACGGCCCTTTCGTGCCCCCCACCATACGATCTCCGATGCCGGCTTGATCGGGGGCGGCCAGATCCCGCGCCCGGGGGAAGTGAGCCTTGCCCACAACGGTGTGCTTTTTCTCGACGAGCTTCCGGAGTTTAAACGGAACGTCCTGGAAGTGCTGCGGCAGCCCCTTGAAGAAGGAAGGGTCACCATCGCACGCGCCACCGCCTCTTTAAGCTATCCCGCGCAATTTATGTTGGTGGCGGCCATGAACCCCTGCCCCTGCGGTTATTTTACGGATCCGCAACGCAACTGCGTGTGCACCCCGATGGCGATTCAGCGATATCGCGCCAGGGTGTCCGGTCCCTTGCTCGACCGCATCGACCTACACATCGAAGTGCCTGCCGTGCCTTTTAAGGAGCTTACCATCGAGGCGCGCGATGAAAGCTCCGAAGCAATTCGAAAACGGGTGCAGGTGGCAAGAGCCTATCAGGAAACACGATATAAAACGGAGGGTATCCGCTGTAATGCACAGTTGCGTCCCAGGCAACTAAAACAATTTTGCAAGATCGACGCGCCCTCGAAACGCTTGGTGGAGATGGCCATGGAGCGTCTGGGCCTCTCAGCACGGGCTTATAACCGCATCCTGAAGGTCGCCCGGTCCATCGCGGACTTGGAGCAACGCGAGACGATTTCCACCGGGGATGTCTCCGAAGCCGTTCAATACCGCAGCCTCGATCGGACGATTTTCGCGGGGTAATAACCGCATTTTCCGGATTTCGTGATATCCCGGATAGAGGGTCCGACCTTCCTTGACTCTTTTTTTTTTCATCTGTTAAGATGCCTGATGCTTCGACTTAAAAAGGATCCGGTACGGTCGATACTCTTCTATATCATTTCTTATTTTTTCGTCTCTTTTCTCCCGCAAGCCGAGGCTTCCGAGGTGAGCCGCTTCGTGCTGAAGAACGGTCTGAAGGTGGTCCTCATGGAAGAACACAAGGCGCCCGTGGTCACCTTTCAGATCTGGTACCGCGTGGGTTCGCGAAATGAAACCAGCGGCAAGACAGGCCTGTCTCATCTGACGGAGCATATGATGTTCAAAGGAACCGAAAAACACGGGAAGGGGGCCTTTTCGCGGATCGTTGCAAAGAACGGCGGCACCGAAAACGCTTTTACGGGAAACGATTATACCGCCTATTTCGAGAACTTCGCGGCAGACCGGATCGACCTTTCCCTCGAATTGGAAGCCGACCGCATGCAGCACCTATTGGTCGACCCCGACGAATTCGAACTGGAACGATCGGTGGTCATGGAAGAACGGCGCACCCGCACCGATGACGACCCCTACGCCTACCTGATCGAAAACTTATATGCCATCGCTTTTTTGGTGCACCCTTACCATGCGCCCGTGATCGGATGGATGAGCGATCTTCAAAACTTGGTCCGGGATGACGTGTTCGCGCATTACAAAAAGTACTATGTGCCGAACAATGCGACGATTGTGGTGATCGGCGATTTTTTTACGGACGATCTCCTGCCCAAAATCAAGGCACATTTTGAGGAAATTCCCAAAGGCCCGGAGGCGCCTCAAACCGTGTCCCCGGAGCCCGAGCAGATGGGGGCGCGCCGTGCTTTTATCCGACGCGAGGCCCAGCTTCCCTTCGTATTCGTCGGCTATCGCACTCCGAACCACGCACATCCGGATACCTATGCCTTGACGGTGCTGTCGAGCCTCCTATCGTCGGGAAAGAGCGCGCGACTTTACCGGAGCCTTGTATACGACCAACAGATCGCCCTTGAAGCGGGAGGATATTACAACGGCCTGACGACCGATCCGGAGCTGTTCTACCTCTATGCCACGGCGCAGCCGGACAAAGACCCACGGCTTTTGGAGGACGCCATCGACAAGGAAATCGCGCGTCTTCAATCCGAACCGGTCACCGCAAAAGAGCTGGAGAAAGCCAAGCGTCAGATTGCGGCGCAACATATATTGGCTTCCGACTCCAATTTTTACAGGGCCATGCAGATCGGGACCGCGGAAACCGTTGGAGCGGGGTACGGATACGTCCTCGACTTTATCGACAATATCCAAAAAGTCAGCGCGGAGGACATCCAACGCGTCGCCGAAACCTATCTGATCGAAGACCGAAAAAATATCGGGCTCTTGATTCCGAAAACTCCAGAAAAGAAAAACCAATGAATCGCTGCATAAAACGCGTCGCTGCCGTGATCCCGGTAACCGTGATCCTTGTTGTTTTGATGGCCGGGATCACCCGCGCTCGGGCCAGAGGGTTTAAACCGAGCCGTTTCGAAACGAAAAACGAGATCACCGTCCTCGTTTTAGAACAACCATCGCTACCCATTGTGGCCGTCGAAGTCTTGGTGCGGGCGGGCGCGATTCACGATCCGACGGAAAAAGCCGGTCT
Source organism: Nitrospiria bacterium (assembly GCA_046756925.1). Taxonomy (GTDB): domain Bacteria; phylum Nitrospirota; class Nitrospiria; order SBBL01; family JAADHI01; genus JAJDBU01. The sequence continues at coordinate 21,891 of JBHHXH010000022.1, read as the reverse complement.
TGCCAACATGACGGGCCTACTGTTGGAAGAAGGCACGAAAAAACGAAGCGCCGTCGAAATTTCGGAAGCGATCGATTTGATCGGGGCCGATCTGCGCATCCAACCTTCGAAAGACTATACCACGCTCGAAATGAGACTGTTGAAAGAAGATATCGAAACGGGTCTCGACCTTTTGTCGGATCTATTGATCAACCCGGCTTTCGACAAGCAAGAGATGGAACGCATCCGGCAAAAAATTCGGGGAAACATCCTGTCCCAAAAAGACAACCCTCGCGCCATCGCCAGAATAGCCTTTCAGGCCTTGGTGTATGGCAACCACCCCTATCGCCATCCCACGATTGGGCTGGAAGCGTCCGTTTCCAAGATCACCCAAGGGGATCTTGTCGATTTTCACAAGCATTATTACCGGCCCAATAATACCATTGTCGCCATCGTCGGGGATATTACGGAATCCGAAGCGAAAACCCTGATGGAGACCCATTTCGGCGGATGGGATCGCGGGCCGATTCCGGCATTCAATTTCGGCCCGCCAATACCCCTCCCCAGGATAGAAAAAAAACATATCGATAAGGACCTGAGCCAGTCGACCATCATCCTGGGTCATCTCGGCCTCGACCGATCCAACCCCGACTATTATGCCGTGCAGGTCATGAATTACATCCTTGGCGGAGGGGGGTTTTCTTCTCGCATGATGGGCGATATCCGGGACAACAAAGGTCTGGTGTATTCCATTTACTCCCATTTTACGGCCAATCGCCATCCAGGCGCATTTAGTGTGTCCTTACAGACGAAAAACAGCAGCGCGGAGGAAGCCATTGCCGCCGTCCTTCGCGAAATGAATAAGATGCGGGATGCGGGCGTGTCGGAAGAGGAGCTTTCCGAGGCCAAATCCTATTTAACGGGGAGCTTTCCACTCCGCATCGATACAACGCGAAAGGCGGCATCATTGCTGGCCACCTTGGAGTTTTACACGCTCGGTCTAGACTACGTTGAAACCTACCGGAGCCAAATCGACCGTGTCGTGCGGGAGGATATCTTGCGCGTGGCCATCAATTATCTCCATCCGGAACGCTACGCCCTTGTGGTTGTTGGAAAGCCAGACGGCTTCAAGGTCGATTCCGTGGAGGACGCCGCCGTAGAATAATGTGCCTGCGTTCTTTTTTAATGCCGAAAAACAGGCCGTCAGGGAAACGCCTACCAAATTGGCGGCCCAGGCCATTGTTTTTCCTCCTGACACTGGCAACCGGGCTAATAATCGCACCCACTTCTTCGCTGTCGGCCGATTGGCAAGGCGCGTTTCATGTCCGAGTCCTCTCTCCGAGGACAGAAACGATGGTCCTTCTTGGAAAAATCTATCAAGCCGGCCTCCGTGTCCGGATTGAACCAAACGATTCAAAGGAGGTCGATCTTTACGATTTTGAAGCGCGGACACACATGCGTGTCTTTCCGGCCGATCGTATCTATTTTACAAGTGCTTTATCCGATGCGAAGATCATCAAGGCATCTCTGGAAGGCTGGATTCCGCCGCCCGCCCGGTTTCGCGTTTCAAAGACTTTTTTAAGAGAAGGCCAATTCAAGGACGGCGCCGGGCGGCTTTATTTCTACCAATATAAAAAAAAAGGAGGAAATCTCTATGCCCTTCGATGGGTGACGGCCGATCGGGAAGAGCGGCTCCTCCGCATCATCTATCCGGGTTCGGCGAATGAAACGATCATTGTCGATTACGATCGAATTAAAACAACGAAACTCTCTTCGGATTACTTTAGGCCGCCCGCCGATTTTTTAAGCCTCAATCCTTTTTAAGCAACCTCTGATGAAGTTTGGGGTGAAACGCCAAATTCCTTATAAGCCGGGAGTTTTCTGTTTCAAAATGATGTGGGAGGAAAAGTCAAGATGAGAAGGGTCGTTTCAAGGCTTGGATTTCCCATCGTTAGTGAGACACGACGGTTTGATTTCGCCCGCTCTGTTTGGCTCGATAGAGCGCCTGGTCGGCTTTTTCCAGAAGGGTTTCGAGATTTTTTGTCTCTTCCGAAAGGGTGGATACACCAAAACTGGCAGTAATTTTGACGGGGATTCTTTCGGTATAGAGCACCAAGGCTTCGATCATTTTTCTGATTTTTTCCGAAAAACACATTGCACCTGATTCGTTGGTTTCGGGTAGGACGATGCAAAATTCCTCTCCCCCATAACGCGCCAACCGATTCGTTTTTCTCATCTTTTTCGTGATTTCGGAGACGATGGTCCGCAGCACTTCATCTCCGAAGGGATGACCGTAACGATCGTTTAATTTCTTAAAAAAATCCACATCCATCATGATGACGCTCATCGGCCTGTGATACCGTTGGCATCGATAGAGTTCTTCTTGCAGGAATTCCCTTAAGAAACGCCTATTGTAGGCTCCGGTCAGGGCATCTCGTTGGCTTAACTTGATCAACTTCTTCTGATAGGATGCATCCTCGGTCATGTCCTGGACCGAAATAAACAGGTGTGTAATCTGTTGTTGATCGTCACGAATTGGACCGACCGTGCAGCTTTGTTGCATATATTGAAACTCTTGCCGGTACCACTCGACCGGCCTCATCGAGAAGAGATACCCATAGGGGTCTTGGGGAAAGAAGGCGAGATGGCCGAAGGTCAACACCGACTGACAGTTTCTTAGAAAACGATGGTTTTTCAGGTGCGGGAAATGATCGAAGAGTGCACGCCCGACGATTTCCGATGGGTCGATTTGGGTGTGCGCAGACATCCATCCATTCCAATAGACCACCTTAAAGTCACCGTCTAGGATGATAATGCCTGTATCGATGGCTTCTATGATTTGTGAATTTTCCATTTAAAACTGTTTCAAATAATCATTGAGGGCGTGCTTCAGCCAAGAGAAGGAATCTTGGTTCGTGATGATGAAGAGATAGCCCTTGACATCGTTGGTTTCGAAGCCGAATTCCGTTTTGACCAGGATCACCACACTTTCCGGATCGATCAGGTTGGGCGGCATCTCCCAATAGGATGAAGCCATGATCAGGCGGGGCAAGGTAAAATAGGCGCTTTCCTTTAGATGGGTGACCAGTTTTCCGACACAGGCCCCGGTCAGGATATTGCCGATTTCGATCAGGGTTTCTTTCTCCAAACGGGTCATCTTATTGTTATTGTCGAAATTCGACGCTTCCCCCTTTTCGAACATCACCGCCAGTTTTTTCCCCGACGCGCCTGGAAAAACCAGGAAGGCCAAACCGTTTAATTTCCCTGAAAAACTTTGTTGAATGATGTTATACGGCGGAGAAAGGTGCAGTTTTCTAGAAATATAATCCGAAAATTCGCTGCCGGGCAGGATCGTGACTTTCGGCACACTGAGCACGACCATGACATTGATGATCTCCGCCAGTTCGGCCGCGACTTTCCCAAAGGAAATATTCATGACTTCTTGTAGAATTTCCTTTTCATCTTCGGAAAAACAGATATTATTTTTTTCCGCTTCGACCATTAAGACCCCCTGTTTTTTAGTTCAAGCATGGCCTTGGATAATACGGCACTCACAATTTCTTTTGTGGGTGGTTTTGCGATTAACATGAATGCGCCGATGGAGATGACCTTCTCGAATACTTTTTTCTGTGTGTCCGCCGTCACCATGATGACGACGGCATCCTTATTGATCGCCAAAATCGATTCCAGTGTTTGGATGCCGCCCATGACCGGCATGGTGAGATCCAGGAACGTAAAATCCGGTTTCAGGCTGATATATTTCGCAACACCCTCCGCCCCGTCTCCCGCCGAGTAACATTCGAATTCCATATCACTCGGAAGGCACTTCTTGAGGACTTTGATGGCCACGGGCGAGTCATCGATCATCAGTATTTTTTTAGTCATCCATCCCTCCATCATCATTCGATCTTATTGCCCCAACATCAAACGCCACGAACACCATCCTCCGTCGACGTTTCCAGACCGAATGTCTATGATTCTTATCGGCCACAGTCACTGCCATCTTTAGTTATATTATTGAAGAAGATGATAAAAAACGCACACGGTGCTTGGCTGGTCCGATGCCCTCTTGTGAAACGCGTCCACAAAAACGCAGAGATCCAAAGAGGGGGATACGGATCCTCGTTTACGTGCGGATTTCCCTCGTCTTATTGCCTTTGTATTGGCTGATCCTGCGATCCATCTTCGCCGCCTGTTCGTCCACAGAACGTGGCGCTTTTCCCCAATGGTTTACCGTATTGTTTTTTAAGGCCTTAAAAATACAATAAAATCAATTAAGTATTTCATGGCCATTCCTGGCATCGCCTTTGCTCTATCTATTCACTGTCAATGTTCGTTTTCCAGTACCCGATTGAAGGAGGGGAGCATGGCCGGTCCGACGATCAAAAAAATGTATATCTTGGCGGTGTTTTCGGTAGTCTCTTTCGTTTTGTGGGAAAGTACGGTCCGGGCAGAGGGCCTTCCGCTCGGCGGAAAGGATTTTATTCCCCGGCATGCACTCGAGGAGGCCTTGGAACAAAATTTAAAAAGCGAATCGGCTGCCTTAAGAAAATTGAAATATGCTTATGAAGTCGCCGCGCGCCCGCATTCGGCATATCTCCTCTATCAAAAAAATCTGGGTTTGATTCAACACAGGGCGGAATTGGATAGGCTCCGAATGGAGAGACGGGAGATCGTCCGTCGGTTGGATGCGCTTCCGGAGGGCCGGACCCCCTCGATGTTTTTATTTGTCGGGAGGGAGGGATTCAATTCTGCCGAGGCGTTTCACTCCTATAGCGGCGCCCCGATGCTCTCATTCGACGCGGGCAGCCACTTCGAATACGAACCGATGCAAGCGTTTTATATCGGATGGGCGCCCTTGTTTCGGGTGTTCACCGCCGTCTTTCTAGCACTCATCTTTTCTCTCCCGTTCATTGTGCTGTATAAAGTCCGGGCGGAAGGAAAGCGTCCCCAGGGGACCATACGGATTTTTCCCGCCTTTAGGGTCAAGAAAAGAAACGGCACCCTGGAATTGCTTAAGGCAACCTTTGGAGAGGGGATACATCTATCTCCAAAGCCGATGTACTGGGATATGAACCTTCCCGCCAAATAGCGGAAAGGATCGAGGAGAGTTATCATGTGTGAAACAGAGTATTGGGTCGGCGAAAAAAACATTGCGGAAATGGATGCCTTCCATGTGATGGAAACCAATGTGGTCACCTTTCCGGGAGAGGCTTCTTGTCATCGGGTGGCGGAGTCCCTCTTTGAAGGGGACTACGGCAGGCACCCCGGCGGTTTCGGCAGTGTCCCCATCGTCGATTCCCAGATGAGATTAATCGGTCTCGTCAGCGAATTCGACATCTTAAATACCTTGTTGAAGGGGAGAGACCTTCGTAATACGCCTGCGTCTGAGATCATGAGCCATCCCGTGATCTCGATCAGCGAAGATATGCCGGTCGAGGAAATCGTTGCCCTTTTGCAGTCCCGTCACCTGATTCGCGTGCCCGTGGTCGATTCGGAGGAAAAACTCATCGGTCTCGTCGCCCGGAGGGACATCCTCGGGTGCTATATCGAATCGACTCTGGGCTCCCTGCCGAGTTTCTAAAACCGCGCGTGACCCGGCTGAAGCGTGATATACGAGGCCGTATCGGTGGAATCGAGGAAAAGAAAGGATGGACTTCAACTTAAGTCATGAACAACGGCTGATCAGGGAGACCGCCCGGCGGTTTACCATCAGGGAAGCGGTCGAACGGGAAGAGCACCCTCCAAAAGAGATCCTAAAAAAAATGGGGTCCGAGGGGCTCCTCGGTGGCCCCATCCCCATCGCGTACGGCGGAGGGGGCTGCGATGCCATCTCCTACACCCTTTTTCTCGAGGAAATCGGGCGGCATTCTTCTTCCCTCCGGTCTGCCGTCTCCGTTCAAATCTCCTTGGTGGCGCTTTCCATTCTTCGGTGGGGGTCGGAAAACCAAAAAGGCCGATTCCTCCCCCAGCTCTGCTCCGGAGAGCAAATCGGATGCTTCGGTTTGACGGAGCAGGAAGCCGGAAGCGACGTCGCTTCAATGGCCACCTTGGCCGAAAAAAAAGGAAGCGACTGGTCTATAAACGGCATCAAGACCTTTATCACGAACGGGGGAATCGCCGATCTTGCTCTCGTCTTCGCCCAAACCGACCCCGCGCTGGGGACAAAGGGCTTGGCCGCCTTCCTCGTGGACCGTCGGGAAACGCTCTTTGTTTCCAAGCCGATCAAAGGGAAATTGGGCTTGAAGGCCTCCGACACATCGGAGATCTTGTTCGACAATGCCATCGTTCCCGGAGAAAATCTTTTGGGCAAGGTGGGAGAAGGTTTTCTAATTGCCATGCATGCCCTCGATCAGGGGCGGCTGAGTGTGGCCGCGGGTTGTGTCGGCATTCTAGAAGGGTGTCTCGATGCGTCCATTCGACATGCAAAGAAACGGCGTCAATTCGATCAGCCGATCGGCCGTTTTCAATTGATTCAGGAAATGTTGGCCCAAATGAAAGTGGATGCCGATGCCGCCCGATTCCTCGTCTATCGGGCGGCCTTCCTAAAAGATGCCGGCCTTCCCAATACGGCTGAAGTTTCAATCGCAAAACTATTTGCGTCCGAAGCGGCGCTTCGGGCCGCCAATGACACGGTGCAGATTTTTGGTTCGACGGGTTTTCTGGATGAAACGGCAGCCGCCCGCTATTACAGGGACGCCAAAGCGACGACGATCTATGAAGGGACCTCGCAAATTCAGAAATTAATCATCGGCCGTCATCTCACCGGACTCCGGGCCTTTGGATGATGGGGTTCGGCATGGATTGGATCAATGCTCTATCGAAGGTCGAGAGCGGACATAAATGAAACATAAGAAACCCCTGAAGCACCCTCAAGAAACATGGAAGGAGATGAAGAAATGATCCCTAATGTAGAAACATTGATGACAAAACAGGTGCACGCCATTGAAAGTGCCAAAAGTGTTCAGGAAGCCGCCGAAGCGATGGCGAGGCTGGGTATCGGAAGCCTGTTGGTGACGCACGGTGGTTCATATATCGGAATGATCACCGAAGTGGATGTGGTCCGAAAGGTCGTCGCCAAAAAGCGCAACCCTTCCGACCTGGTCGTTCGAGACGTCATGGCTTCTCCCTTGATTTCGATCCAATCCAAGCAATCGATTCTTGAAGCCAACGGCTTGATGGAGGAAATGAACGTCAGACATCTTGCGGTCACCCGGAACAATCGGGTGGTCGGCGTGGTTTCCGTACGAGATTTCCTGCATCCGCTCACCGTGAATGAGAAAGCCGGGCGAATCGAAAAAAAAGCCAGTGGGTTTTAAGGGCAGAACGGCAAGCGGTTTCCGCTTCCACAGCATCTTTCCTGGCTTGGGAAAGCGGCTGGGGCGCAACAGCACTGGACCTCAAGGTTCGGCGAAGGGCCGGTGGAGCCGATTTTCGCCTGTTTTGCCCGCTCTAAAAGCTCCAAGGGCGGACTCCATGGCCCTTGGAGAGAGAAGATTCTTGACAAGTTTTCCTGTCATTGCTACCTTATAGCCTTGTTCTTGTCTGCGATCGATATCGTTCGAGGGTTCGCAGAACTATCTTTAGTTATAACCGTTTTATATCCCTTTCTTCCTAATATATCTTTAGGGTAAAGGCCATATATATCCAGGGGAGATACCCATGAAAAGATCCTTTCTTATATTGCTGCCGTTGTTCCTTTTGCTAAACGCTTGCGCCGGGCTTGATTTTAGCCATGTCGATCCGGCGGCGGAAGCCTTTCACCCGAAGCGCATCGCCATTCTGCCTGAAACGGTCGGCCCTCATGAATCGGCCAGGGATGTTGTCGGCGTGGCGGTGGCAAAGGTGCTGGCCGAACAAGGCTGGTTCGAAGATGTGGTCGACGGCACGGTGATCAAGACCCAAACCCAAAGCTCCCCCGACTTGGCCAAAGAAATGATGGGCTATATTCAGCAAATCAATACCCTGGGCGTTTCAGACCCCGAAAAGGCCGCCAAGCTCGGCGAACGGCTTCAGACGGATGCTTTTTTCCTGACCTATGTCACCTCGTGGGGCTATGGAAGAAAAGAAGGGAGCAAGGTCTGCCGGGTCGGTTTGGGCGTAAAGCTGATCGATGCCTCGAAGGGGACGGTTATTTGGAAGGCCAACCATGAGCTGGTTGAAGACTATTGGGTGTTTAAACCCAAGATACAAAACGTGGCGAATGACTTATTGAAAATGATGATCAAGGAGATGCCGCATTAGACGCAGGGAGAGAAGCGACCGATGAAGCTGCTAAACAAGATCCTTTTCGTATATTTGATTCTACTGAGCGCCGCAACTGAATGTCTCTCCGGGGAATGGCAGATCCTGGGACCCCGGGCCTTGGGGATGGGGGGCGCGAACGTCGCCGTCGCAAATGACGCCACCGCGAGTCATTGGAATCCGGGCGCCTTCGGCTTTTTTAAGAATCCGGAAGGCGGCGATTACGGCAGAAGGGGATGGAGCGGCCAACTCGGTGTTGGTGTCGGCGCGGCCATCCATGAGGACTTGGTGGAGCAAGTCGATCGGATCTCCGAGGCCGATTTCGAACTTCTAAAAGGACAGCTAGCGGCCGAAGAAGTAACAGACTTTCTCGAATTGGTCGACGACCTGCGGGTTTTTGGGGAAAACGACAACCGGGCAGTCAATGTATTTGTGGACACCGGTTTGAGGACGCAGGTGGGTCGTTTTGGGTTTTCCGTCAACGGCTTGGTCGATGTTTCCGCGAAGGGCGTCATCGACTTGAACAATCTGGCGCCCGTCGCTTCCGGGACCAGCTTTGCCACGAGAGACGCCTTCCTGGATGCCTTTACCGACCCGGCCAATTTCGGATGTCCGTCGTCACCCTGCACCACGGTTTTGGGCGGCCTGAGTCCGGACCAGGAAAACACCCTGAGAGGCAATTTAGACGCGCTCGGGTGGACGGCCACGCAAAAGGAAAACTACATAGCCGCCATCGACAATGGCGCGGCGGCTCCGGGGCAATCGGCGACGGACGAGACCGTCGCGCAGGCCACCGGGGCAGCGCAAGCAGCCAACGTCGCAGCGAACACCCCGGGCTCCGGGGCCTTGGAAAACAATGACTCCCGTCTGGTTTTTAAAGGGATTATCTTGACGGAAGTGCCCCTCACCTATGGATACGCGGTCACGCCCGACCTTTCGATCGGCGGCAACCTCAAATTCATGCGGGCCAGGGTGTACGATAAAAGCGTTACCGTTTTCAGTAAGGGCGAGAACGAAGATATCAGCGATAAATTTGACGGCATAGAAGATGATTTCGTAGAAAAATCGAATTTTGGAATCGATCTCGGCGTCCTGTACCGCTTTGGAGACGATCTGCGTGTCGGATTGGTTGCGCGAAATTTGAATGCGCCGAAATTTGGGAGCATCAAGGAAAACGCGCAGATTCGTACCGGTCTTGCCTACAAACCGCTTAGTTTCGTCACGCTTTCGGCGGACATGGACCTGACGAAAAACAAGACCACCATTGGAAGTACCTACAAATCTCAGAACATCGCCGCCGGGCTCGAATTGCGTTTGATCAAGATCTTGATGATTCGAGGCGGGATTTACAAGAACCTCGCGGAAAGCGACATTGGCCTTGTCTATACGGCCGGGGTCGGCTTAAACCTTTGGCTGATCAATGTCGATGTCGCGGTTGCAGTATCGGAGGACTCCACGGAGAACGACGGCGATTCCATTCCGGAAGAGGCACGGGCGGAATTCGCCCTCTCGATGCTCTTTTGACAAGACTTTCGAATTCCGATATGATCCGCTTCTTTAGGGTTTCATAAACCTGAAGAGGAGCCGACATCGCGACGCGTGTCCGACAAGCAAAATCGAGCAAGATCGCCATCGTTCTTTCGGCGGTTTTCCCGGGCGCCGGACAAATCTACAACGGCGATTTCACAAAAGGCCTTGTCTTTTTTATCGTTTCCATCTTCCTCGAAGCAACGCTCCTCCCCGAAGGATACTGGGATATCGTTCGTGGAGAAATCATCCTCAACCTCAATCTCTATATCCGGCTCTTTTTGTTGGGCGCTTTTCGTCTCGGGGTGGTCATTGAAGCCGACCGTTCCGTGAAGCGAAAGAATGCTGAAATCTCCACATCGCCGTCTCAAAACGCTTAGTCCGGCGGTGCCAAGATTCATTATCGCGGGACATGGGCTTTGATTCACCCTTGCTCCTACAGCCGGGAGCACCTATAATAAAAAATACGTGATGCAATCCTTGAGCGATCTGAAAGGAAAGAACGTTGAAGTCACCTACAAAGGGATTACTTATAGAGGCCGGTTGATCGACGCCGGCAGCGCGGAAATTTATTTGCAAACGGAGAGTCGAAGGGTGGTCCTGTCGATGTCCGAAATCAAGAGCGTTCGGGCATTACCTGAAACGAAGAGATGAGGGCGAGGAGATGAGGAATGGATAAACATGGGGATAAGCCCATTCAATCGCCACCGGGTTTTCGGAAAGGAGAAGGAACCGCACTTAAGGATCCCTCCACAAACGGACACCCTTACCCTTACCGCAATGACACCCTTCTCGAGGCCGAAAAAAGACCCAGCCGAAAAAAACCGAAAAGTCGACTGCTTGTTCCGCTCGTCCTTTTTATCCTCACCACCATCACGACCCTGCTTGCGGGCGCCTATCAAATGGGAGGGGATCCTTGGCGGAATCCCGGCGATCTCTCGATGGGCATTCCCTTTGCCTTTACGCTCTTATCGATATTCTTTGTCCACGAAATGGGGCATTACCTGACCTCAAAACGTTATGGGGTGAACACCTCCCTGCCCTATTTCATCCCCGGCCCCTGGTTTCCCTTCGGGATCGGCACCTTTGGGGCGGTGATTCGGATCAAATCGCCGATCTTTCGAAAATACGCCCTACTCGACATCGGCGCAGCGGGTCCGATTGCGGGCTTCGTCGTCTCGGTCGTTGCCGTGATCATCGGGCTCGAATCCTCGCAAATCGTCAAGGTCACCGATTTTAATGCGCTTTATCGTCTGGGAGACCCCTTGATGTTCACGTTTATTGAAGTCCTCCTTGGGAAAGTCCCCCCGGCGGGTCACGACATTGCCCTGAACTCCATCGCGTTTGCCGGGTGGATCGGCTTTTTCATCACCGCGATGAACCTGCTTCCGGTCGGGCAACTCGACGGGGGACACATCATCTATGCCCTGTTCGGGAAAAAAGCGCGTTTTGTCTCGGTGGGAACAATCCTAACGCTTCTCTACCTGGGTACCGTTGGGTGGAAAGGATGGTTCGTGTGGGCCTTGATGTGCGCCCTCATGGGGGTCAAACATCCGCCGGTTCAAGATGAAGCGATGCCGCTCGACTTCAAGCATCGGCTGATATCCGCGGTCTCTGTCGTGATCTTTGTCCTGACCTTTATGCCGAATCCTTTTATGATCGGCTCCTAGATCGAGGTGCTGTAAAGACCTGATAATATCAGGTCTTGCATGGATATAAAAAGAGGATGCATTCAACCCAAATTCCGCGATTGCGGAATTTAAAACCGCCGATTCGCCTGAAGTTACTGCGTTATCGGCCAAAGGTCTCCTCACCGTACGGGTGAGTACGCCTCGGTCGCCCTTTGGCCTTAAGCCTTGTCTTTCAGACGACTTGACGGTTTACCCCAAAATCAATCGCTGATTTTGGGATTCAATTTATCCCCGGTTTTCACCGTGTCGCCTCTGCCATGATGTCCATCATGCGTTTCACATACTCATTTTTGGACGCCAGTTCGTCGTCGATGAGCTGCGCGCTTTCAAAAAGGCCCAAAATACATTGGGCTAACATGGGATCTTTGTCATTTGCGATGTAGCGTTTGGATAGATTCCGGATCACGGGATGATCGGCATTGACCTCCAAAATACGTTTAGACTGCGGCGCATCCTGCCCCATCATCTTCATCAAGTGTTCCGTATGTTTATCCGCGCCACCCGCGCTCGCCACCAAAGTCACCGCCGAATCAACCAAGCGCTTTGAGATACGCACATCCTCAGCCTTGTCCTTCAGCGTTTCTTTAAATAAATCAATAAGGGCCTTTGAAAGTTCACTGTCCTTTTTGGCCTCTTCTTGTTCGTCGGCCTTGAGATCAAGATCGCCTTTATCGACGGCTTTCACGGGCCTTTTATCATACTCCGGGATCGAGGGAATGATGAAGGCATCCACCGGGTCGATCAAATACAACACTTCGGTTTCATGCTTTTTAAAATACTCCATATTCGGGTTCGTTTCGACTTGCGCGCGGCTCTCGCCGGAAAGGTAGTAAATCTCTTTTTGATCTTCTTTCATCCGAGCGACATAGTCTTTAAAGGAAGAGAGCGCCCCCTCTTTTTCCTTAGACGTTTCAAAACGCAGCAGATCCACGATTTTATCCTTGTTTGCAAAGTCGCTGTTCACGCCGTATTTAAAGAGCTTGCCGAAGATCTTGTAAAATTTGGCGTATTTTTCGGCGTCCTTGGAGGCCATTCTATCGAGCCATTGTAATATCTTATTCGTGAGCGTGGTCTTAATTTTCTGCATCACGGGGGAAGACTGCACCATTTCCCGCGATACATTCAGCGGCAAATCCGCCGTGTCCACCACGCCTCGAACAAACTGAAGGTACTCCGGCAGCAGATCTTTGCAGTCTTCCATAATCATGATGCGGTTCGAATACAGCTGTACGGTTTTATGATCCTGCGTTCTCATCAGTTCAAAGGGGGCCCGTTTGGGGATAAACAGCAGGGCCTTAAAAGTTGCACCGACCCCTTCCAACGAGAGATGCAAATGATCCAAGGGATCTTCCCAGTCATTGGCGACGAATTTGTAAAATTCATTCAGTTCCTCGTCCTTTAAATCCTTTGTTTTTTTGATCCAAAGGGGTTCGATGGTATTCACTTTTTCATTTCCGACATAAATGGGAAAGTCCGCAAAATTGGAGTACTTTTTAATCGTGTCTTTAATCTTAAAATCTTGCGCAAATTCTTTGTAATCGTCTTTGAGTTTGAATGAAATTTTTGTACCCCGCGCTTTGCGGTCAATCTCTTCGATGGTGTACGTCCCGGAAAGGGAGGAAGTCCAGCGGAGCCCAACGGAATTTTTATCCGCATGGCGTGTCTCGACCACAATTTCATCCGTGACCATGAACGCCGAATAAAATCCCACACCAAACTGTCCGATCAAATCTCCGAATTGGCTTTTGTCTTCTTTGTATTGTTCCAAAAATTTCAAGGTGCCTGAGGAGGCAATCTTACCAATGTTATTGATCAAATCATCCCGCAACATCCCGATACCCGCGTCTTCAATCGAAAAACGCTGTGCTTTTTCATCACATTCGATTTGAATCGTCAGTTCCTTATTGCGATCAATGATCGTCTCATCGGTGATCTGCAGGTATCGGACTTTATTGGAGGCGTCCGAGGCATTTGAGATCAATTCCCTTAAAAAGATTTCGGGATGGGTGTACAAGGAATGCACGATTAAATTTAAAAGCTGGTTCATTTCCGCTTGATATTCGAAGGTCTCTTTGTTGCCGTTTGCCGTACTCATACGCATGACTCCTTTTTGTTATTATTCAGATCTCCAATCATATAATTCGATATCGTGCCCAGACAAGGTTTATTTGTATCAATTGAAGAATGCTCCGATCGAATTGATTTTAGCCGACGTCCCAAAATCCGACATCGGCATGCCTGCCGTCGCAAAAGGGTTTGTTCTGCGAGGCACCGCAGCGACAGAGGGTCATCCGGTTTCGGACCTCGTAGGTCTTTCCTCCGGCCCCCTCGACCGCAATCTTCCCTCGAACATAAAGCGGCCCGCGGGACAATTGCGGACCATTTGAATGACCTCTGCGCGTGCCGCAGGGTCCGTCGTTTCGTCGATCAAATCCCAGACCTCGGTCTTTTCGGTGACACAAAACCCTGCGTGCACACAAAGGGTTTTGTCGTCCGTTAAAACGATTCCATGCCCTGGATAGGTCTCGCGCCGACGGGCCGTCGGAGTCGGGTCAGCGGTTTCGGTCCCATCGAAGCCTTCGGAAACGTGAGCCCAATCACAAAAGGGCTTGTTGGACGAATGACCGCAACGGCAGAGCAAATAGGACTCCGCATGATCAATTTTTGCACCGCGCGCCCACGATATGGGACGCCCCGCAGGGTTGAGCACGATGTTCATTTTGACCAGATCGGCCCCCGTGACTTCATAGGGACCGTCCTTCATGACTTTAATCCGTATCGTGTGATTGTCGAGCATCCGTCCTTCCTTATTCATAAAATCGTATTGCCGCGCGTTTTGTCGAATAAAATTTTCGGCTGAGTGTAGCGTCTAAGGCATTGAAGATCAAGTGCGCGCGCGAGGACTTTCGGCTGTCTGTTTCATGCTTTCCTTGCCTGCGGCGGCATCGTTTCATGAGGACCGGAAGGGATTGCCCGGTCGATCTTTCCTTTTTATGGGATCAAGGAGCCATTGAAAGCGGTCGTTCCTTGACACATGCATGGCCCGCTTGCTAGATAATGGGCGATGGATCGTTCCGCATTATTCGATACCGCAACAGACCATGTTCAGGATATTTTGACGATCGCCCTAGACCACCCGCCGGATCGGCGGACCGTCATCGTTTTCGATGAGCATTCAGCGCTTTCCAAGCTGCTGAGCCGTGCCTATCGGAGCGTGCGGCCGGTGGCCGAAGCGTATGATATCGATCAAAGCGGTCCGGAAACCGTTCTGGCAAAGTTGGACACACTGTCGCCCGGAGACTTGGTGGTTATGGTGCAATCCTCACGCTTCCGGCTAAGCCAATTCCGTATTCGTATCGAATTGTTTAAGCGCCGGCTGAAGGTAATCGAGCATCCGCATCTCGCCCGGATACGGGAAAGTGAATACGGCACGTATGTCGATGCCCTGGCCTACGATCCCCATTATTATCGAACCCTCGGGCCGCACTTGAAAGCCCGGATCGCCAAAGCCCGGGAGATTCGAATCGTTTGCAAGGACACCGAATTGGTCTACACGGGTCCCTTCTTGGACCCCCGATTGAATATCGGCGACTACGCCGGCATGCACAATATCGGCGGGCAATTCCCGATTGGGGAACTCTTCACGGAACCGAAGGCAATCGACCGGGTCAAGGGTGCGGTCCAGATTTTTGCCTTCGGCGATGCCGATTTCTCGGTCCATGTTCCCAACCGGCCGTTCCTTGTAACGATAGAGCAGGGCATTCTGGTGTCTTGCCCCGATGCACCGAGTCGCTTCCAGGCCGTTTTGGACGAGATTCGCGAGGAAGAAAGGGTTGTCTGGGTCCGTGAATTGGGTTTTGGTTTAAACCGTGCCTTGACCCGTGACCGCCGGGTCAGCGACATCGGCGCCTATGAGCGCATGTGCGGCGTCCACTTGTCCTTGGGCGCCAAACACCTGCAATACAAAAGAGAAGGCTTTCCCAAAAAAAGAGGCTTTCATGTCGATGTCTTCGTCGATGTCCAAAGGGTCATGGTAGACGGCACCCCCCTTTATCGCGATGGAGGCTATATGCACGGCTTGGCGGAAGAAGACGATCACGGAAGAGAGCGCCTTTAGCCCAGCACTTGAGAGACTATCATTGGGGGTCTGTAAAATGCTACATTGAGTATTGAAAGGGGGGAGTATTGAAAGGGGGGAGTATTGAAAGGGGGACGCGATGCAACGGATCAAGACCCACCCACATCTTTTGAACTTGTTGGTCGTTTTGCTTTTTATCCTGTGCTTTTTGTCTTTTTTCCCGAGAGCACTGTTTGGAACGGCCCTTGCCTGATAAGAAATCTCGAACCCATTTAAACGCGCTTTTTCTCACTTTAAGCAAGGGCCGCGCAAAGAGAGCGCACGCGGATTTGCTTCAAAGGATGGGGTCGTGTTCGGTCTGGCCGCAAGCGAATACCCGTTCGGCCCGATAAACCCGCCCTTTTCCGGGGGGCCAAACGGCTGCTCCGGGTGTCTGTCTCACATCTTCCAAAGGAAAATCCGCGTATGGATGATCCGTTTTCCGGGCGGCCATCGCGAGGAGGTCGCGATCTCCAAGGGCGGCGTTCAGCGCGAGCAACCTGCATTCCGTCGTGGGTACGAAACGTGTATCGGTCCTTGCCTTTCACATGTGTTTTCGGTACATTCGACAAGATTATGGCCTTGTAAAATTGCAGGATGCCGGCTCGGTGGGACCATACCGGAGGACGGAACATGAAAGCCAGCGATCTGTTTGTGAAATGCTTGGAAAACGAAGGCGTCGAATACGTCTTCGGGCTGCCCGGCGAGGAAAATCTCGATCTACTGGAATCGCTTAGAAATGCTTCGCTCCAATTGGTTCTCACGCGCCACGAGCAGGCCGCCGGTTTCATGGCCGCCACTTACGGCCGACTGACCCGTAAAACGGGTATCTGCCTCGCGACTTTGGGGCCGGGGGCCACTAATTTTGTCACCAGTGCGTCTTATGCACTCTTGGGTGGCATGCCGGCCCTCTTCATCACCGGGCAAAAGCCGATCAAAAAGAGCAAGCAGGGGCGCTTTCAAATCATCGACGTCGTGCAGATGATGAAGCCCATCACCAAGTTTTCCAAGCAAATCGTCGACGCCAACAACATTCCGCACCTCGTTCGAGAGTGTTTCCGCATTGCAGAGGCGGAGAAGCCGGGATCGGTCCACTTGGAATTGCCCGAAGACATCGCCTCCGAGGAAACCAAGCGCCGCCCCTTTAAAGTGACCGAGGTCGATCCGCCGCGCGCCGCATGGCCGTCCATCGAAAAAGCGGTTGCTTTGATCGAACATGCCCGCCGTCCGCTGGTGCTTGTCGCCTCCGGAGCCAACCGCAACAACATCGGACAGGAGTTGCACCACTTTCTGGATAAGACCGGCATTTATTTCTGCAATACGCAAATGGGCAAAGGGGTCGTAGACGAGCGCCACCCGCAGTTTTTGGGCACGGCCGCGATCTCGGATGGCGACTACCTGCATTGTGCGACAAACCGGGCCGATCTCATTATCAACATCGGGCACGACGTCACTGAAAAGCCTCCTTTTTTCATGGACGAGAAGGGACGCTTAAAGGTCATCCACATCAGTTTCTATCCCGCACAAATGGACGACATCTACTTTCCCCAGCACGAGGTCATCGGCTGCCTGCGCACCAACATTCGAAAGATCACCGAAAAGATCGAAAAATCGACCCACTGGGATTTTGATTATTTTCGCCGAATCAAAAGCGAAATTGAGGAAAACGTCTATGACACCATCCAACCCGACTCCTTTCCAAACACCCCGCAACGGATTGTCAACGAGATTCGCGCGACGGTCGAAAACGACGCCATTCTGGCCTTCGACAACGGCATGTACAAGATTTGGTTTGCGCGCAACTACAAGGCCTACCATCCCAACACGGTGTTGTTGGACAATGCGCTGGCGACCATGGGCGCGGGCCTGCCGGTCGCCATTGCCGCCAAGCTGGTCTGTCCTTCGCAACAAGTCATCGCCATTTGCGGCGACGGCGGCTTTATGATGAATTCGCAGGAGATGGAAACCGCCGTGCGGCTGAAGCTGCACATCGTCGTCCTCGTCATCCGGGACAATGCCTACGGCATGATCAAGTGGAAGCAGGGGGATGCGGCCTTTACCGAATTCGGGCTCGACTTCGGCAATCCCGACTTTGTGAAATATGCCCAAAGCTACGGCGCGCAAGGCCACCGGATTGAAAAAAACGGGGCACTGCAACCCAAACTCACCGAATGCCTGCAACGGCCCGCCGTGCATCTCATCGAAGTCCCCATCGATTATTCGGAAAACGAACGCGTCTTTTTGAGGGAGTTGAAGGAGAAGACCTGCTTGCTCTAACAAAAAGTATCCGCATGTGAGCTTGGATTGCTATTCCAGCAAAAGCGGGAACCCGACGGTCATTGATTTCAAAGAAATTGGATTCCCGATAAAACATACAGATCAACTGTTTTTAACTACCGGCCGGCCATTCATTTTTATTTTGAAGGAGAAGAAGATGGAAAAGCTGAAAATCTTAAACCCCTTTGACGAATCGCTGATTGAAGAATTGCCATTCGAAGGAGAGCAGGCGGTGCTCGACAAACTGGAACGGGCTCACCGATTGTTTCAAGACCCATCCAAACAGATCCCCAAGTATGAACGGATTCAAATCCTCGAACGCCTGACGGAAAAAATTCAGGCCGACGCCGAGCGCTACGCGCAGGAGGCGGCGCGCGAAGGGGGCAAACCCATTGTCGACTCCCGCGTCGAGATTGCCCGCGCCATCGACGGCACCAAGATCGCCATTCGGGAGTTGTGTCAACTGAAGGGAGAAGAAATCACGATGGGCATCACGCCGACCTCGACCCAGCGTATGGCCTTCACCATTCGCCAACCGCGCGGGGTCGTCCTCGCCGTCAGCGCCTTCAACCATCCCTTCAACCTCATCATCCATCAGGCGATCCCCGCCATCGCCGTCGGTTGTCCGGTCTTGGTCAAACCCGCGCTCACGACGCCCTGCTCCGCACGCACCATCGTCAAACTCTTGCACGGGGCCGGGCTGCCGGAAGACTGGTGTCAACTCATTTTTTGTGCCAATGAGGTCACCGGCAAACTGGTCGGCGATCCGCGCGTGCGCTTCCTGACCTTTATCGGCTCCGAAAAAGTCGGCTGGCGTTTGCGTTCGCAACTCGCCCCCGGCGCGACCTGCGCCTTGGAGCACGGCGGCTTAGCGCCCGTGATCTTCGACAAAACGGCCGATATCGCAAAGAACCTCCCCCCGCTCGTGAAGGGCGGCTATTATCACGCGGGGCAGGTTTGCGTGTCGGTCCAGCGGGTCTACGTCGAAAAAACGATCGCCGCCGATTTTATCGAACAGTTCACTGAAAGTGCGAAACAGCTTAGAACCGGCGGGCAATTGGACGAAAAAACCGATGCCGGTCCGCTCATCTTGCCGCGCGAAGTGGACCGCGTGCACAGCTGGGTGAAAGAGGCCGTCAAAGCGGGTGCGACCAAGACCCTCGGGGGCGAAAAGATTTCCAACACCTGCTATCAACCGACCGTGTTGGTCGATCCGGACGAGGAGGCCAAGGTTTCCCAAGAAGAAATCTTCGGGCCGGTGGTCTGCATCTACCGCTACGATAGCTTAGACGAAGCCATCCGCCGGGCCAATGCCCCCGAGGTCTTTTTCCAATCGTCCATTTTTACCAAGGACATCGATACGGCCCTGCAGGCCGCCAAGCGTCTCAACGCCCTTGGCGTGATGATTAACGATCACACGGCCTTCCGCGTGGATTGGATGCCCTTCGGCGGCACGAAAAAATCCGGTCTCGGCGTCGGCGGTATCGGTTATACGATGCGGGATATGACCTTGGAGAAGGTACTGGTGTTTAAATCGGATCGCTTGTAAGATTGCTATTTGAAAGACCAGCGTGGGTTTGGCCCTTTTATGCTTATTCATAAAATCGCTTTTCAGTTTTACTGGAATGGCCGTTTCCTTATGTTGCGGGAATTTTTGCCTTCGGGGCATACCGCTCATGGCCAAGAAGATCGTCCCGCTCGGCAGCCAGGGCCACATCAACGGATCATGCCCGGCTGCCGTACAGACGGCATAGCATAAAACCAAAGTGCCAATTCGCGGCCGTTGTTGAGAGATTGGATACTTATGATGGCATCTCTCCCAACTCTGACACCTCAAGTGAACCGCCAATATCAAGAAAAGGGCAAACCTTTGCAATCGACAGTGCCGCCTCCATAGAACCCGTTTCAATGATAGTATAACCAGACATTGCCGTTTTACCGCCTGGAGTCACGGAGCCGTTCGCGTTGACAGTACGGGTGCCCTTCAGCGGGTTTGCCGGACTCACCGCGGCGTCACCCAAGGAAGACAACCAATCCATATATTTCGCGAAATGTTGCTTCCCTTCCTCCGGGCTGGATGGCTGATCGCCGCCCAGATAAACGATAAGGTATCGAGGCATTTGCGTTTCTCCTTTGTTGAAATTTAACTTTTACTGCACTTCAAAAAAAAAACAACCCGCCGCCCCGACCGACGGATGTGAAACCAACACGGAATACGATTCAATGCGTTTATACAACCGATATCAAAAAACAAAAAGCAAGAATTTTCGTTATCGGCCTCTCTTACCCCTTGACGGCCGGAGGCCATAACCGGGTTGGGCGACTTTACCGACAATACTCAGCCAGCACCTTATTGACTCCTTTGATGTCGTAAGCTGATGGATCAAAACCATCCCCTACCCATTCTTTATATGCCTCATGTTCCGGGTGAGTACGATCCTTCAAGGCTTCTAAAAAGTCATGGTATCCCCACACACCACCGATATCCTCAGGTGGACATGCACCTTTGGCCTTGGTACATAATGGCAATATAGTCTTTCGGTCGAAAGTTAATATTTTCTCAAGAGTAATTTTATGCTCCCATCCATCTCCAAAATCATATTCATATATTATTGAATCCTTTTCGTTCTTTAGAAGTTGACTGAGTTTGTATCGCGATTCATCAAGAACTTCTGAAAAACCAAATTCAGGATCCGGTGTTCCAAAACACTGCTCCCCTGCAATAAATTGGTGTAAATGGGAATCCGTCCATCCCATAATTCGTTGGATCACCTCATGGAATTTCGGAAGCACTACGGAATTAGCAATGAGAAAACGACGCCAAATAGGTGGCTTCGCACCTTGCAAACCAATCTTTAACTGATAAGTTTCTCTAAGCGCTCTTGGCAAGGATTATTTGCCTCTCTATTACGCCCAACGAGCCTGTAGGAAAAGTCCTTTCATTTCATTTTTTGCCAAAACGATACACATTAGGAATAATACAAATATAATAAAAACAAAGTGTTATGATTTTAAAAAAGCAGTGATTTCAGCCTCTTTTTCCAAAATTTGACTTATTCTACAGCCTCAATCGCTTGCAGCGACGACTTATCTGCCGCGATGGGTTCGCTTCCTGGCTTCAGTATGTAAACATTTCTTGTAACAGTGTGCATACTTCAATCTGTTTTGCTTTACTGATTGTTCCCAATTTCTTTACCAACCTTGCTTTGTCAACTGATCGGATTTGATCAAGTAGAATCTTTCCTTGTTTCTTTTGAAATTGACACTTTACCCTGAAAGGATAATCGAACCCTTTCGTTGTCATTGGTGCAACTAATACTGTTGATAATGCTGATAATTCATCGGGAGACACGACTACGCACGGCCGAGTTTTATTGATTTCTCTCCCCTTAGTTGGGTCAAGTTGAACTAGCCAGACCTGAAATCGGCCGATGAGTGGCCTTACCATTCCCACTCTTCGTCAGACACTAAAACAGAATCTATCCATTCGCGGTCAAGAGGTTCGGCACCATGACTTGACTGAGAAACTTGAACAGCTTCCGCCCAACCCTCTCTTGATTTTTGAGATGGTGAAATAATTAGTCCATTCTTAACCACTCGAAAATCAAGTTCTTTTCCTTCAAGGTGGGCTTCCTCAATTAGAACCTTAGGGATCCTTACCCCTTTAGAATTTCCTATTTTTACGATCTGAGCCATAATGAATACCTTGTTATTTCCATTAAACTATAAGTAATCATAATGTAATTACTCAGACATGTCCAGATGAAATTCCTAAAGCGAACGAGCCTATAGAAAAACCCTTAAATATTTTGAAACCCAGAAAAACAGGGGTAGCAAAATGATATCCCGACCTGAGATCGTTGATTACAGGCCATCCTCGGCGGTCGAATTTTTTGCTGATTTTTCATTTTGAGTTATTCTACAGTCTCAATCGCGGCAGATAAGTCGTCGCTGCAAGCGATCGAACTTGATCTCCTTGTGTACGCCCGACATGGGCATGGACTGATGGGGTGCAAGTCCCCTGTAGGAGTACCTCCATTGTTTGATGTTGAGACA
>JBHHXH010000021.1:0-34366 GCA_046756925.1 Nitrospiria bacterium | reverse complement strand
GCAGTAACTTCAGGCGAATCGGCGGTTTTAAATTCCGCAATCGCGGAATTTGGGTACGACTTATCCCTTGAATCGGCCGGCTCAAAAGCTTATGATAATTGGATGTAACTGACAACCATGGCTTTGTCATATAGAGGAAAGAGATGATCACAGTCGGCATGAATTATCAAGTCTTAGAGGGAAAGGCCCAGCCTTTCGAGAAAAAGTTCGCGCTGGTGTTGGAAGCGATGGCGAAAACACCGGGACATATGAAGACCCATCTGTATAGAGATGTATTTCGGGAACACTCGTACTTAATCGTGTCGGAATGGGCATCGCGGGACACATTCGATCGCTTTATTCAATCCGAGTCCTTCGAAAAGGTAACCAATTGGGGGAAGGAACACATACTGGCCGCACGGCCAAAACATGAGGTCTACGGTGACGAAACCGCCGCGCCCGTATCGGGCGGTTGTCCCGTGGATCATTAAAAAAACGCAAAAACCCGATCTGCAGGATTCAAACGAAATGATCTCGTAGCGGGGCTCCCATTGGGAGCCCCTTCTACCCTTCCCTCCACATTCCACCGCACGTGACGCGCGCAGATTGCCGGAAGACCCATGTTGTTCCTCTTTTCTTAAATACGCCCTTCCATTAGATCAAAATCCACGATCGGAACCCAGGAAGGATGACTTAGAAAAGCCAGCTGTCCACTGCATCGTCGAGTTCCGCCTTGCAGCGTTTCAATTGTGCATTGTAGCCGGCGGATCTCCGTTTCACTTTATGGGCGACTTGTTTCAGCCAGGCCTTTTCTTTCCATGCACCGTCTCGATAACCGCCACGTCCCTCATGGTACGCCAGGTATTGGCCGTAGGCATCCCACTTTGAAATTCCCAGCATCCTCTGGGTGGCGTGGGTATACCAGCCCACGAAGTCGATGGCATCCCCAAAATTGTCCCGGTCGGCGCCGCCGTTACCCGAGGCTTGGATGTAATCCGCCCAAGCGGGATCTTGTGCTTGGGCATAGCCGAAGGCGGACGAGCGGCGGGGCAGGGGAATGAATAAAAACCAGGGACGTGGCGGTTTGGCATTGTTTTTAAATCGCGATTCCTGATGAATGATCGCCATCATCACCCAGATGGGCGTGCCCCATTTTTGATTGGCATCTCGTGCAGCTTCATACCAATCGAGTTCTCCCCGAAATATGTCGCAGAGATCGTTGACGTTGCCGGGTCGATAGGTGGCGCAGCCGCCAATCAAAACACCGAGCATGGTCATACTCAAGCAAAGGTGATGAAAAGGTTCTTTCATCGTTTTTTCGGACGGTTTTTCATTCATCGGCAGGTGTTTACAGGTATCTTACAAGATCGCTTCTTGAAATGTAAATATCCCCTGTTACTGGTGATTTCTCATCGATGATGACATTGCCAACGCTTTTCGGCCCCGAATGAAGGATTGAAGGTTCTATTACCGTGTCTTTCGACCTTTTTGTCCTTGACGATCGTTAAAATGTTCGATAACCTTTGGTTTTCTTTTTTTTAAATCATCCATTTTTCATGAGGATCGGATTATATATTGTCGAGTACGATGTCACGGAAACGTAATAGAATCATTGTCCTTCTTTTTTTAACTCTCAGTCTGGCCCGGCCGGGTTTGGACAAAATGGGACACGCATCGGCCGAATCGCTCCCCCAAAAAAGGGACCACGACTCACTGCTTCCTCATCTGAATTCGAAGCAACTTTTTTTACGTTCCGAAAAAGCCCTCGTCGTCGATATCGAAACAGGGGAAGTGCTGCTTGGAAGAAAGGCGGACGAGGACCAGCCGGTGGCATCGATCACCAAATTGATGACCGCGATGGTCATCATCGATGCAAAACTTCCGGAGGACGAGATCATACAGATCACCAAGGCCGACCGGGATCGTTTGCGCGGCTCCCGATCCAGGCTGAGCTACGGATCGAAAATAACACGACGGGATCTTCTAAAGATCAGCTTGGTGGGTTCGGACAATCGTGCGGCCGCCGCCTTGGGCCGAACCTTCCCCGGTGGCCACAAGACCATTGTGGCCGCGATGAACGAAAAGGCCAAAGCACTGGGCATGCACCGTACCGTCTTTAAGGACGTCTCCGGGCTGAGAAGCGGCAATCGATCGACCGCAGCCGACCTGGTGACGCTGGTCAAGTCGGCATTTCAATATCCCATGATTCGAGACCTTTCCACCACGAAGAAGGATTTTGTGACCGACCTTCGCAAGGGATGGAAGGTCGAATTTATGAATACCAATCGTCTGATATTGAATAAAAACTGGAATATCAGCCTGAGCAAAACCGGCTACATCGCCGCATCTGGCCATTGTTTGGTGATGCGGGCTAAGATCGCGGGCCGCAGGGTAATCATGGTTTTGTTAAACTCGTGGGGAAAATTAAGTAAATTCGGCGATGCGAACCGCATCCGAAAATGGCTCCGGCGCGCCGATAAAAAGGCTCGAAAAACGGCGAAAGCCCCGCAGAATGTACCCATGACCACAGGCGATACATTGCTCGCCACCGCTCCTTAAACCAAAGCTCTCAAATCCCGACCGATTTTTAAACCAAAACGAAATGGGGGGCGATCCAAGGAGAAGAAATCCATCTCCTTCGTTCTCTTTTGCTTGTTTTCAGGCACTTCAAAAAAATACAAACACAGCCGGGCCCCAGAGTCCACCCCCAGAGTCCACCATTGTTGCGATATGGAAAAGGCCTCTTTTCCCTCGGTGAGTTTCCCTCCAAAACACGCCATATTTTGATTCATCAAGCATTTAGAGGTAATATTAAATAAGTAAGCTTTTTTTCGACCACCTTTGGTTTTTGGGCAGGAGGAGAAAAAAGGGGTTATTCCAATAGCTGTAGAAAAAAAGGCGCGGCTTACCCGGCGTTTTGAATATGGATCCACAAACACAATATTCGAAAAACAACCACGGTAACCTGGAAGACCGATACCGTGCCCTCTTCGAATGGTCGGAGGACATCGTGTTGGTTGTCGACCCGCAAACAGGCCGTCTGTTCGATTTCAACAACAATGCAAACACGCGACTCGGTTATACACGTCGCGTGTTTGCCAAAATGAGGGTTGGGGACTTTGTGATTATGCAGCCGGAGGACAATGTTGCGAAACGCTTAGAGACCCTTCGCGCAAAAGGCAGTGATCGATTCCAAATGCGCTTTCGCACACAGTCCGGTGCGGTCCGCGAGGTTTACGTAGGCTCAAAGACAATTGTCCTAGAGGGGAAGGACTATTTGCGATGGCATTGCCGGGAAATTTCAAGGGGTACTTTATCCGAAACGTTTAAACATCTATCAACGGCCATCTTCAACGCCAGCAGCGAAGCGATTCTCATCACCAATTCGGAAAAAAAAATCATATCGGTCAACCCTGCCTTCACCAAGATTACCGGCTATGCCGCCGAAGAGGTCTTGGGGAAAAACCCAAAAATTCTTCAGTCGGGGCGCCACGATCAAGGATTTTATAAAGAGATGTGGAAGCGGATCAATGCATTGGGCCATTGGCAGGGGGAGATTTGGAATCGCAGAAAAAACGGTGAAACCTATCCGGAATGGCTCTCGATTACGGCGGTTGAAGACGAAGAGAACCATGTTGTGCAATACACCGCCGTTTTCAGCGACATTACTCAGAGAAAAGCGGGTGAGACCAAACTCAAATTGCAGGCATACTACGATCCTCTGACAAAACTGCCCAATCGAATATTGCTTTTGGAAAGGTTGTCCCAGGCCATCAAACAAACACGGCGGAAAAAATGTAAGGCGGCGCTTCTTTTCGTGGATTTGGATCGTTTTAAACAAGTCAACGACACCCTGGGGCATCAATTCGGCGATGGGATATTGAAGATGAGCGCCGAGAAACTCGTTGCCTCCGTGCGGGAAACCGATACGGTTGCGCGGGCCGGGGGCGACGAGTTTCTGATCGTGCTCACCGAGATCAAGGGAAGGGAAGAAGCATCGATGGTCGCGAAAGAGATCCTTGCGCGGTTTTCCGATCCCTTCGAGATGGAAGGGCACCATATCTCACTGGGCGCCAGTATCGGCATCTCCATCGTGCCAGATGACAGCATGGAAGGTTTGGTCCTGATCGATAAAGCCGATATGGCCATGTACCAATCTAAAACAAGCGGGCGAAACAGCCACCATTTTTTTAGCCACAAGATGAATAAAACGGCAAAAGACCGTACGGACCTCGGTTGGGACCTCAAAGATGCCTTGGAGAAGGGAGAGTTGGTGATTCATTACCAACCGATTGTCGATCTTGTCTCTTTGGAAACCGTTTTACTGGAGGCGATGGTTTGTTGGCGTCATCCGGAAAAAGGGTTGCTCTTTCCGGATCGATTTATCGCACTGGCCGAAAACGCTCAGACGATCGGCAACATTGGCGAATGGCTGATACAAGGCGCATGCAATCAGGTGATCGAATGGCGGCAACGGTTCGGAATCCGTCCTTCCCTGTCGATCGATGTTTCCGGTTTTCAAATCAACCATAAGAATTTTGGGGCAGTCCTCAGTGCGTTATTCGACAAGGCCGGCTTTGCACCAGCGTGTTTGACCCTTGAAGTCCCCGAGAAGACCATGATCGATCCGTCGGAAGATATCGTCTCGAAAATATCCGAACTGAAGGACATGGGCATTCGACTGGCCGTCGACCGTTTCGGAACGGGCTACGCTTCCTTAAGCTGTTTGTCGCGCCACCCTATCGACCTGGTTAAAATAGATCCTTCCTTGACGAGACGCGTTGTAACGGACCGGAGTGTTCAACACCTGGTAAAGGCCATTATTGGAATCGGCCGACACATGGAGTTGGATGTGGTTGCAGATGGCGTCGAAACACCTGAAGCGATTTCTTATCTGACTTGGCTCTCATGCCATGCCGCCCAAGGTTCCTACTTCACCCGGCCCTTGCCCGCAAAAGAGTATCAACGGGTATTTCTCGAACACAAAGATATGACGTCTTCCACAAAATAAACGGTTCAGGACCCTGAATGGACCGGGTGCAGGGCCGTGGAAACGTCCTCCCATTCGTCTCTCGCATTTTCAACCCCGACCTCGCATGCAGGCTTATCTCCAAGCCGCTTGTGAAGGTCTTCGTGTCCCCCTTTGCCCAACCGACCGCCTTCGATCACCTCCCGGCCGCTTTACCTGAGGCTTGCATCCGGTGCATCGACGGAAAGCGCAAAAGGTGTTAAAATGCTCCCTGTTTCAAGATCTCGACATTCATTTTTTTACCGGCAAACCACTGTGATGATAAGACGCTCCATGGGGTCGATTCGGTTTCGGTCAAATTCCCCCAAATGAGACGGCTTCTTTGTACGATTTTTCTGATGTCGGGCACAACGGCTCTGATGTTCGAAACCCTTTGGTTTCGACAGGCAGGGCTTGCCTTCGGCAACAGCGTTTGGGCATCGAGCCTCGTCCTTTCCGGTTTCATGGGTGGGCTGGGGCTGGGGAACGCATTGGCGGCAAGAACCGGACGGGCGCTAAAAAATCCGATCCGGCTTTACGCATGCCTTGAATTGGCGATCGGTATCACGGGTGTGCTCCTCGTTCTCTTCCTACCGCATTTCGGACGCCTCCTTTCCCCCTTGATCCTGCCGATCTTGGATCGCCCTTGGCTGATCAATCCCCTTCGGCTCTTTCTGGCTTTTCTTTTCCTTTTGATTCCTTCTACCGCAATGGGATTGACCCTTCCCATCCTGACCAAAGCACTTTCTAAAGTCGACTCGAATTTCGGTCGGGTGTTGGGCAGCCTATACGGATGGAATACGCTCGGAGCGTTTCTGGGCGTCGTCATGACCGAGCATGTATTCATCGGCGCTTTCGGTCTTCGCGCCACGGCCTGGCTGGCTGGCATACTGAATGCGGTCGTGGCCGCCATCGCCTGGAAACTCTCTCGCCAATATCCGACCCTGCACCCGGCGATCAAAACATCGGATATTCCCCCATCCCCCCCCCGTCGTGACGGTGTTCAAAAAACCGGCCGTCTTTTTTTGACGGCCGCCTTTATATCGGGTTTTTGCCTGCTCGCGTTGGAAATCGTTTGGTTCCGATTTCTCCTGCTCTTTGTATCCGGACATTCCGAATCCTTTGCCTTGATGCTGGCCATCGTCTTGGTCGGCATCGCCCTGGGCGGCCTGTGCGCCTCGATCGGGCTGGGCTATCGCGCCGGATTCGCCGATGAAATACCCGCCACGGCCTTCATGATGGGTGTCTTTTCGGTGGTCAGTTATGCGGCGTTCCCGATCTTTATCGAACCCTATACTGGTTCCGTCATTCACCGGACATTGGACATTCTTGGGATCGGTATCCCGTTGATGCTGCCCGTTTCTTTTCTATCTGGGTTGTTATTTACGCTCATCGGCAGTGCCCTAAAAAATCATTTGCATACCGAAACGGCAACGACCGGCTTGCTCACCTTTGCCAATACGATGGGTGCGGCCCTCGGTGCATTTTTTGCCGGATTTGTTCTTCTGCCGACCATCGGCATGGAGCGGTCCTTTTTTTTAATTTCCGCCCTCTACGGTGTGATCGGTTTGATTGTGATTCGGACCGCGCCGCGTATTTCAGCCCTGGCCTATTCGGGTGTGGCCCTCTTTCTTCTGAGCATCTTGTTCTTTCCAAGCGGCGCGATGGAACAACGTTACCTTCGGATGCCGAACCAACGCCTCATCCCGCCGGACAGCGAGGGACACATTGTCGGCTTTCGAGAAGGGCGTCTCGAAACGATCAGCTATCTGGAGACGCAATGGAAGGGGAAATCCTTGTCACATCGGCTTGTGACCAACTCCTATTCGATGTCGAGTTCCGATGTTCGCTCCAGACGCTATATGAAGCTATTCGTCTACTGGCCCATGGCGGTCCATCCGGATCCCAAACGGGCCTTATTGATTTCCTACGGCATCGGCAATACCGCCAAGGCGCTGACCGACGACAAAACGCTTGAACAGATCGATGTCGTGGATATCTCCCAGGAGATTTTGGAGATGAACGACATCGTTTTTCCCGATCCGTCCGCGCACCCGCTTCGAGACCCCAGGGTCCGGGTCCATATCGAGGATGCCCGCTACTACCTGCAAACCACCGATCAATATTTCGATCTCATCACGGGAGAACCGCCCCCGCCCGAGATGGCCGGCGTGGTGAACCTCTATACCCGTGAATATTTTCAACTCCTTTATGATCGATTGAATGAAGGCGGCATGGTCACCTATTGGCTCCCCCTCCACTCGATCGACGCGAAGAGCGTCAAGGCCATCCTCCGCGCTTTTTGCGAGGTTTTTCGGGATTGTTCCCTTTGGCACGGGCAGTGGCTCGACCTGATGATGATCGGAACCCGTCATGCCCAAGGCCCCGTTTCCGAAGCCGTCTTCCGGCGTCAATGGAACGATCTGATCGTTGCGCAAGAACTGGCCGATATCGGCATCGAGTTGCCGGAACAGTTGGGTCCTTTGTTTATCGGGGATGCCGACTACCTTCAAGAAATTTACCGGGGAACTTGGCCCCTTGTAGACGATTTTCCAAAACGCGTCCGGTCGTCTTACGGATCACGGATGGCCTTGGTCCGGCTCATCGGCCGATGGATCAACAGCGGCGAGGCCCAAAGACGCTTTTTAAACAGCGCGCTCATCCGCCGGCTTTGGCCCGAGCCTTTACGGATGGGCTCCCTCCCTTTTTTTCCCTATCAGGAGATTCTCCACCGGCATTGGTTCGGCCTCAGAGATCCGGGAAATCCGGCCATCGCTGATCTGCACCGGGTGTTGACCCGATCCGGCTTAAAGACCCTGCCACTTTGGCTCTTGGGGAGTGATGCGGATTTTGACCGGGTCATCCGTCAGGCGGAGGAGACGGAAGACCCCCTTCTTCAGGCCCGTCTTGGTATGCGACAAATTGCCGATCGGGATTTTCAGGCCGCCGCCCAATCGATGGCCAAAGCAGAGGCCGGTGCCAAGTTGGCGGGCGATGCCTTCAACTATCGAATATATGCTTTGTCGATGGCCGGCAACAAAGACGAGGCCCGACAATTGGTTGCAAAACGCATGGCCGAATTTCTAAAAGACCAGCCCCAAGGCGCCTTGGCGGCCCCTCCCCTCTCTCCCTTCTGGTCTTGGATGAAGGAAAACCATGGCATCGATCCGCACTCCGCGGCGCGAAATCAGCGCTGACATTACGCAAAATTCGAACTTCACCATGTCCGTTGTCTTGTTCCAATGGTTGGCAACCAGCGCATTCGCCATATCGATACCGGATGAACAGTACGTAATCCATCTAAAAGGAGATCCCTTAAATGTGAAACATTTGTGATCATTTCGTGACCGGTGCTTGAAAAAAATAGGGTATCGTGTCAACATAAATTATAAAAAAGGAGGTCCTCATGGTTCATAAGACCGGTCAAAAGATGTCTTGGCGCTTATCGGTGCTTCTATGTCTCGTAATCGGGCTTCAGACCTCGATCCGAGCGGAGACGATGGACGCATCGGAAACCGCAACTTTTGCAGGGGGGTGTTTTTGGTGTATGGAACATGCCTTCGACGAAGTGGAAGGCATTATATCGACCACCTCCGGATATACGGATGGTCATATAGAAAACCCCACTTATGAGGCTGTCTCCACGGGTAGGACCGGACATGCCGAAGCGGTTCGTGTTCTGTTCAATCCCACACGCGTTTCCTACGAAACATTGCTTCAAGTGTATTGGCGGAACATCGATCCCACGGTTCGAAACCGCCAATTTTGCGATATCGGAACACAGTATCGCGCGGCGATTTATTATCACACCGCCTCACAAAAAAGGCTTGCCTTCGCATCCAAAGAACAGCTGATGCGCAACAAGCCCTTTCACGAGCCGATCGTGACGGAGATCAAACAGGTTTCGCGGTTCTATCCAGCGGAAGCGCATCACCAAGACTACCACCAGAAGAACCCGATCCAGTATCGCGTTTATCGTTTCGGTTGCGGTCGGGATCAGCGCTTGGCGATGTTGTGGAAGTAGCTCTTTTTCAATAGGGAGGATGTGTGATGGACAGGAGACGATTTGTCGTAGGATTCTGTGGCCTCGTGGCCGTCTTCTTGGCAGCGCCTGGCCTCTTGGCAAAAAGCGTGAACCGTTCGATCCGGAAAATCGTGAAACCCAAGGCCGAATGGAGGAAAATATTGAGCCCCGCGCAATATCGCGTATTGCGGGAAGAAGGCACGGAACGGCCGTTTACGAGTCCGCTCAATCGAGAGAAGCGCGCAGGGGTCTATGTCTGCGCCGGTTGCGATCTCGGTCTTTTTACGTCCGATATGAAGTTCGAAAGCGGGACGGGATGGCCCAGCTTTTTTGAGTCGATTGAAGGCCACCTCGAAACCAAGGCGGATTTCAAACTGATCCTTCCCCGCACGGAATACCACTGTATCCGTTGCGGCGGGCACCAAGGACATTTATTCAAGGACGGCCCACAACCGACGGGGCAGCGCTGGTGCAACAACGGGGTGGCCTTGCGGTTTATTCCCGAGGAAAAAAAATCATAACCGGACCCGCCGTTTAATCATCCGGCGCGGGCTGTGGAGCCGGGGATTCGCAGGTCCATGACCCAAAGAGACATTCCGACTCCAAGATAAAAAGGGATTCAGATGCCGGCGGGGATGCAGTGACGGCATCGTTCGGCGCGGCTTTCTCGACAGGTGCCCTTAAGGATACATCGGAGCCAATCCATCGGATTTGCGGACCCTATTTTTTTCAGCGCCTTTCGTTTCTTCTTGAAAGGCTGTCCACAGCTGCGCGCCGTTTTGCCATGACAAGCCATCCCGTCCATAGATCACCGCATTTAAGATTCTTATTTCTTTCGCAAGGGCGGGGCCGACCCCTTTTTCGAGTTTGCCTAAACTCACCGGCTGCATCGGATGGCCGACCCGTCCCCAAGCCAGCAAGGCCAGCTTTGCGGCCTCTACCGCATTCTGCATACAGGCTTTTTTGACTTGCCCTCTGATTTCACGGGTATCCGGCGGAGGGGGCACGGTTTCCGTGGACGGTCCTGGCTTCTCATGTTTTTGTCGGGATCCCCACCATGCCACCAAGGTTAAAACCCAGCCCAAGCCAAGAACCAAACTCACCCAGGACCAAAATGCCGCGCCGGAGGCACCTTGCCGATTGGCGGCGCCAAGTTCGGTATCGGAGACACCGGTTTCGTGATCGAGGAGCGGCGTGGGCAAGGCGGCTTCAGGGATGTCCGATGGGAGAACTTCGATCGATCTTCCCGGGAGGACGGCCGTCTCCATGCGTTCCGTCTGCGTATTCCACCAAGGAATCTCCACGGGCGGAATACGGTAAGCGCCCGGGAGGGTTGGGATCAAGGCGAGTTTTTCCGTCCGGGTGCCGACAATGCCGTGACTCCGTTCTTTGTCTTCCAAAACCGGCTGATCGGGATACAGTTTAAAATCCTTCGGCAACCCGATCTCGATTTCCGGCAAATGCGCGGCCGTTAAGCCTTCGGCGACCACGATAATCGTTCGCGTCACGGGCTCACCGGCCTTAAACACCGGCATCTTTTCGTCGTCCTCCGGCCATTTATCCAAAATACGGAGATCCCGGGCGGGAAGCCAGATCCCCTTGACTTTATCCTGAGGCACTGGGGATACTTCCAGTTCCAGCGCTTCCGATTGAAGCCGCTTAATCGTCCCGCCATGGTTAAAGGGACCGAACATCGATCTGGGACGGGATCCGATTTGTCCTTCGAAGGTCACCGGCGCAATACTTAAACGCCCGCTCTGCTGAGGGAAAATCGCGTACACGCGTTCGACCACCAAGTAGCGGTGACCGCCTCGCGTGGTTTCGAAGGCCCGATCGTCTCCCAATTTTTCGATGACCGCATCGGCATCGCTCAATGTCGGCTCGGAGAGATTCCCGCTGATCAAATTGACCGATCGATACAATCGCACGGTATAAATAATTTGAGACTGCACAAAAATTTTGCTCGGCACGGCCGTGACCTCAAGGAATATCGGTTCGTCGTCCCCTTCCGATTGCGCGGGCGTCTTTTCTTTTATCTCGATGGTGATGGACCGGCTTCGATCGTTCCCAAAGGAGATCGAGGGGATAATGAACCGGCCTGTGTTTTTTCCCATCAGATTCAAGGTCCATTCTTTTTGTTGAGATAAGGTGCCGTTGAGAATCCGCATGCTGTTGCCTTGGCTCTGCCGGAGAATCTCGAAATCGTGTTCGAGGGGGGAAAAATCCGGATCGTCGTCAACCGGACCGTCCGCTTCAAAAACCAAGCTGAACGACTCATTGAGCAACACGGGATCCCGGTCGATCTTGACTTCAATGTTGGCGGCCAAGGCATTGGCGGGCAGCAGATAAGCCACCAGCCAAAAGGCCAATCGTCCTTTGCGGATCCTGCGAAAGCTCACCACCCTGGTTCCTCGCTTTTCATGCCGCGACGCTGCTTCGACTGAAATAAAAACTTTCGGCGGAGCAAGCCTCCCGGATCGTCCGGAATGCGGCGAAGCCATTGTTCGATGGCTTGCTGGGATTCATCTCGTTCGATGGCCTCGGCCTGTACGAGACGGCGGTCTTCGCCCCTCTCTTCTCCCTCGTGTTGCTCCTCCAGATCGGACCGGAGTCCATCTCGGTCTCTTTCTCCTCGGTTGTCCCGGTCTTCCGCCCTTTGGCTTCGGCGCCGTCGATCCCGCTGAAATTCACCTTCCTCATCGGCGGTAAAATCATCGCCTTCGCCTGCTAGGTCGCCCTCTTGATCTTGGCCTTGATTTGGGTCGGGTTCCGATGAAGGGTCTCCCTCATCGTTTTCGGAGGCATCGCCGTCCTGCCGATTTTGCTGGTTTTGGTTTTCCTGATTCATGAGGTTTAAAAGTTGATTTTTATTATAAAGGGCGTCTTGATGTTCCGGATCCCGCTTGAGCGCCTCGTCATAGGCCTGTATCGCCTCGGAAAAAAGGCTGAGGCGCGCCAAAGCATTCCCTTTGTTGTAGAAGGCATCGGGCGTATTGATTCCTTCCAGGGTATCAACGCTTTTTTCGTAAAGACCGGCACGGTAATGCGCCGCCGCCTTCCATTCGGGATGCTCGAATAAATCGGCGGCCCGATCCGCATCCCCCTCCGCGAAAGCCTTGGCCGCCCGTTGGTCCGGTCGGGACCAAAGGGTTTCCCAATCCAATGCCTGTGCGGAGATGGGAAGGAGAGATAAAAACACAATCAAAAGAATGCCGCGCCGAAAGGCCAAACCTGCCAGCGGCAATAAAGGCAACAGCAACCAAGGGCCTTCCTCCCTCCATCGATCGGTTTTGAAGCCGCTGTCCTCCGATGCTTCGTGTAGACGATCCGGAAGGTTTTCCCCTAAAAGCACAGCCAGGTCTCGATCGTCCACGGACAAGGCTTGATACCGACCCCGTCCCTGCCGCGCCAAGGCCATCAAGCCTTTCTCGTCCAGCCTTGGAATCACGATCGTGCCTTGTTTGTTCTTCAGGAATCCCCCTCCCGGCAACTGGATCGGCGCACCTTCCAAGGTGCCGACGCCGAGAATGTATAACGAATGTCCCCGCGCGTTCAAGGACCTCACGGCGTGATCCATTTTCTTTGTTGAAACATTTTCGAGGCCGTCGGTCATCACCAGCACCCGTCCTCTCGGCACTCCGGCCTGTTTCAAAAGCGCTCCCGCTTTTTTCAGCGCGAGGTCCGGTCGGCTGCCTTGGCGCGGCATCAAGCTGGTTTTTAAGGCGGATACCTGGGAAACGATTGTTTCGGAGTCCTGGGTCAGCGGGCTGACCACAAAAGGTTCGGCGGCAAAAACAACCAATGCCGTCAGGCCTTCCCGGCGCTTTTTGAGGATGTCGATCAGTTTGAGGCGTGCGCGCGCCAATCGGCTGGGCGCGATATCTGCCGTGTCCATCGACCTGGAAAGATCGAGCACCAAGACCAATGCCGAGTCATCCCGAAACACCGGTTGCTCCAGTTGTTTCCATACGGGGCCCGCCAAGGCGAAGAGCGAAAGGCATCCCGCCAAGACGAAGACGATTAACGTTCTCCCTTCTTTCCGTCCATTCGATCCGCCGACGAGCAGGTGCGGCAATAGTTCCGGATCGCACACGGCGCTCCAGCTCCGGCTATGCGTTTTGCGTCGATGATGGAACCAGAATAACATCACCATGAATGGCAAAAGGGCGAACCAAGCGGGGCGTATAAAATGAAAATCACTCATCCTTTAATAAACAAGGCGCATCTTGTCATGATTCAACGATCAAGACACATGCCTTGCCTCCTGTCTTGCCTCCAGATAAGCCGACCGCTGTAAACTCCGACCCAGCAACAACAACGCCGCAAGCAGAGCCGATCCGGCCAAGGGCCAGGGATAGAGAGCGCTGGTGGGGCGGAACAACTGTGTTTCTTGCTCGATCGGCTCTAAGGCATCGAGCAGCTGATATATTTTCCCCAAACCTTGCGTGTTGCGCGCCCGGAAATACCGCCCGCCCGTGATCTCCGCAATTTTCGTAAGCGTTTTTTCGTCCAGATCGGTTGATGGATTTACCCTTCGTGAACCAAACAAGGAACGGACCTCCAACTCATCGGCTCCGATTCCGACGGTGTAGATCTTCAATCCCGCCGCCGCCGCGAGTTCGGCGGCTTTTGAGGGATCGATCTCACCGGCCGTATTGGCGCCGTCGGTCAACAGGATGAGCACGCGCTGACCGCTCTCATCTCGCTGTTTCTGTAAGCGCTTGACGGCGAGGCCAATGGCATCTCCAATGGCGGTTTCTTGCCCGGCCAAGCCGATGACGGCCTCGTTCAAAAGCGTTTGGACCGTTTGGCGATCGAAAGTCAAGGGCGTTTGCAGATACGCCTGACGCCCAAATAGTATGAGACCCAGCCGGTCCCCGATGCGTCGCTCGATGAATTTCCCTGCCACCAACTGTGTGGCCTCCAAACGGTTGACCATCCGGCCGTTAATCTCGAAGTCCCTGACTTCCATGCTGCCGGAGAGATCGACCGCCAGCATCAGATTCCGGCCGCTAACCGGCAGTTCCATCGGGTTTCCCCGCCATTGCGGCCGTGCGCTGGCCAACACCAACAAGCACCAGGCGATGACCGCCGTCCAAAACGAAAGGCGATTCGGCCGTATCCGTCCGACACCCGTTTCGGCTGATCTAAAGTCTTCGGTAAAGGGAACGCGCAACGCGGCCTCTTGATCGGGTGCAACGGTGGGGAGCAGACGGCGGATGACCCAAGGGAGCGGGAGCGAAAGCAGGAGCCAAGGCCATTCAAAATGAATCATCGATGCCTCCGAAGCGGCGGCAGGGCCCTGATCCATTGGTCACACAATGTCAGCAATCGTTTTCCATCCACCGTTGCAGACGATTGATAGGGTGCGGTCAGAAGGGCCCTTCCAACGTCTCCACTAAAGAGAAGGGACCTGTTTCTTCCGCCCACATGGCCGTCGAGAAAACGAAGCCATGGATCCCCCGTCAGACCGGCGACATCGGACCTTGGAACATAGGTCATACAAATTCTCCGCAATAAAACAGAAAGGTCCTTTACCAGCCGCCCGGTATCCGGCGCCTCATGAAACCGCTTGGAAATCGTTTTCAGTTCGGCGATGGCGGCGATGCGTACCCGCCATCTCCGTTTGTTCCATAGAAAGCAGTAAACCGCCGACGTGAGGACGGTCAGCAATACGAGCGAAGCCCACCACCCTGGGGCGGGAGGCCACCAGGAGATGGGGTCGGGCAGATGAATATCCCGCAGCTGCAACGATAAACCGTCTCCCATTAGGCCCCTCTCCTTCTTGTATTCAGACCGAGACCGCGTTGCAGGGTTATCAGCAGATCGTCCGACGTGGCGCAAGGAATGCAAGTGATCCCGTAGCGGCGGCAGAGGGATCGCAGTATCGCCTCTCGCTGTCGAAAACGTTCTTGATGGCGTTCCCGAAAGGGTGGAGCGCTCGTATCGAGGGTCAGCTCTCTTGTTCGATCGCAAATACGGTATAGCCCCGGAGGCGGCAAGGATACTTCGAGCCGGTCGTAGATAAAAATCATCACGACATCGTTATGGCGGGAGAGTTGCGCGAGATGCGATTCGCTATCGGTCCCGATGGATCGGAAGTCGCTGATCAAAAAGACCAGGCTGCCCGGTCGCGCGACACGGCGCAGGCGCAAGAGCGCTTGACGGGCCGATGCTTCCTGGTGTTCCGGCGTAGCCGATCGTTCCCAGGCTTGGTGCTCCGTCAGGCTTTGTATTAAGTGCAGGACGCCTTTCTTGCCGCACTGCGGCCGCATCTCTTCGTGCTGTTGTTCCGAAAAGACGAGTCCGCCGAGCCGGTTTCCGTGGTTCATCGCGCTCCAAGCCAGCAAGGCCGCGGCGCGGGCCGCTACCACCGATTTGAAGCGGCCCTGTGTGGCAAAAAACATAGGCACCCGGTAATCGACCCAAAATAAAACCGACCGCTCGCGCTCTTCGCGAAAGAGTTTGGTATGGGGTTTTCCCGTCCGGGCCGTCACACGCCAATCGAGGGTGCGGGCATCGTCTCCGGCTTGGTAGGGCCGGACCTCGTCGAATTCCATACCGCGCCCCTTAAATGGCGAAAAATAATGCCCCCCCTGCTGAGCATGGATATGGACGGACTTGAGCGAAATCGCATTCGCTTGACGATGCAAGTCGATCAAGTGTGTTTTTCCGGCGCGCGTCGGATTCTCTTTTGGAATACGAGGAGTCTCGACGGTCGGCGGTTCTGCTTTTGTCGGATATTTAATTTTATGTAATGCGATATGCATGGTGCGATATCAATCGTCGACCGGCCTTTTAAGGAACGGCGATGCCGGCAAGCAATGCTTCTATGAAACGATTGTGGGTGATGCCATCGGCCTCCGCCTCGTAGCTGAGCAAGATGCGGTGCCTCAGTACGTCGAAAGCCATGGTCTGCACATCCTCCGGCCCCACGTAGTCGCGTCCTTCCAACCAGGCGTGCGCACGCGCGCAACGATCTAAAGCGATGCTGGCGCGCGGGCTGGCGCCGAATTGCAGCCACTTTGCCAGCGATGAATCGTACTTTTCCGGATTCCGGGTTGCCAATACGATCTGCAGTAGGTATTGTTCGATATTCTTCGCCATATAAATCTCAAGTATGTTTTCTCGTGCGCCGAAGATCGCGGATTGCGCCAGGGGTGGCAATGCGTTCTCGGTTGTTCTGCCGTGACGCGCCTCGTCTCGGGCCAAATGAAGAATCGCTTGCTCCGAGTCCGCATCGGGATAGTCGATTTGTACGTGCATTAAAAAACGGTCCAGCTGCGCTTCCGGCAGTGGGTAAGTTCCCTCCTGCTCGATCGGGTTCTGCGTGGCCATCACCAAAAAGAGCCGAGGCAAACGATAGGTTTCCGAGCCGACGGTGATCTGCCGCTCCGCCATGGCCTCAAGGAGTGCGGATTGCACCTTGGCGGGGGCGCGGTTGATTTCATCGGCGAGGATGAGGTTATGAAACAAGGGCCCTTGTTGAAATTTAAAAGAACCGTCCTGCGGCCGGAAGATTTCGGTGCCGGTTAAATCGGCCGGCAAGAGATCCGGAGTAAATTGAATTCGATGAAAATTCCCATCGATCCCTTCCCCGAGTACCTTGATCGCCCGGGTCTTGGCCAAGCCGGGCGCCCCCTCCACCAAGAGGTGCCCGTCGGCCAAGAGTGCGATGAGCAGACGGTTCACCAGGAGATGCTGCCCGATGATGTCTTTGCTCAGATGTTGCTGGAGTTGTTGAATGGCGTCTTGATGCGACATACTGCCTCTGCTGGGCCGAAGATCCGTCCGGCCGGCTATTAAAATCCTATCAGTCATTTTATAAAACCCGCCTCCGCCTTGGCAAGTTGCCGCTGCAACAGGCATACACTGAAGCGGGTCGTTATGGAAGAGAAAGATCTTGACCTGGGATGTTACATTTCCCCGAATTGTACTTGCAAGTTTATTGAAAATGGCTTATCTGTGGCCGGGAAACCATAGGCTGAAAGGAAATCGATTGACAGCGGACAGCGCGATGGGCGGGCACGCCGGATCGGGTTTCAGAGGAATGCGGGTGAGAAAGAATAAAGCCTTGAATCGTCGAACCCAAAGGGATAAAACACAGGAGAAAAAAATTTGAAAAAGTGAGAAAGCGTGACCTTATTTGTCAAAATCCTATGTTACGATGTCCTCAATTCTAGGAGCAGTGTAATACGAGTCGTTGATTTGGTTTTTCGGGTAATGGGAACCACCCTTCGGGTGGATCAAGGCGATGACCGGCAGAGATGAGAACCAAAAACCGATTGCGCATGTGCGGCAGGACGAGCAGGGGCGGTTTATTGTTCATGATTTGGAAGCCCACCTTTCCGGAGTCGCACATCTGGCCTCTGGTTTCGCCGCGCAATTCGGAAGCGACGACTGGGCGCATCGGGCGGGCTTGTGGCACGATCTGGGAAAATACAGTCAGGCCTTTCAGCGAAGAATCAGCCACGCATCTACACGCATCTAATTGTTAAAATATTCATTCTCTAATAATCTATTGATTTCAACTGGGCCCCCTCAGATAAATCGGATGGGAAGAAATGCCTGACAAAGAAAGGAATAATATCTATCGTTACTGGGGCAAGGCCAGCCCTTCCGAAGAGGGCGGAGCTGCTTGCCATCTCCTCCCGTATCACTGCTTGGATGTTGCGGCGGTGGGGGAGATCCTTCTGGGAGATCAACCTGCACTCCTCGATCAGCTTAGTCAGGTGTCAGGCCTTCCGCCTGTTGATCTGTTGGGTTGGCTTCCCTTCTTGCTTACCATCCACGACATCGGAAAGTTTGCTGACGGGTTTCAGAATTTGAAGCCGGACTTGATGACATCGTTACAAAAGCGAGAGACACAAGCAGCTTACCAACACCGTCATGATTTTTGGGGATATTGCTTCTGCCGGGCATATCTACCGGATTTGCTCATCAAAGCCTCTGAAATTTTTGAGAAAGAAGCAATTTGCAAAGAAGATCTATGGGATCTGCTTGATCCCTGGATCAGTGCAGTTACCGGCCATCACGGGCGGCCGCCGCAACTTGATATAAACATACCGCCGATGCGCATGCAGTTCCCTGCTCAGGTCGGTAGCGATGTCCTGTGTTTTATTGAGGAGACTGCCACATTGCTCCTTCCAAACGGCTTCCCGCTGCAACTGGTTCAATATGAGAACGACACGCAGTTCAAACGCGTTTCCTGGTGCGTCGCCGGGCTGGCCGTCCTTTCGGACTGGATCGGCTCGAACCAACGCTGGTTTCCCTATCGTGTCAAGCGCGTGCCTCTTTCCCACTACTGGAAGGAGATTGCCCTGCCTCGGGCTAGGCATGCCGTTGATGAAGCCGGTCTGACCGTTCTAAGGAGCGCGCAGTCATCCAAAACAACTCAACTCTTTTCCCACATCGAGACCGTTACCCCCCTGCAAAATTTGTCGGAAACAATCGCCCTTGCCGAAAAGCCGCAGCTTTTCATTATTGAGGAAGTCACCGGTGGGGGAAAAACTGAAGCGGCCATAACCCTCGCCCACCGGATGATGGCGCACGGCCACGCCGACGGTATCTTCATGGCCTTGCCGACAATGGCGACGGCGAACGCCATGCATCGGCGCGTTCGGAAAATGTATCAAATGCTTTATCGAGATGGGGAACAGCCTTCGCTAATCCTGGCCCACAGTGCCAGTCGGATGGCACTTGATATCGAAAAGAAAAACATTAGAGACAAGGAATATACCCAAGGTGAGCAAAGCGCATCTCAGGATTGTACCGAATGGCTGTCCGACGGCCGGAAAAAGGCATTGCTGGCCCATGTCGGCGTCGGAACCATTGATCAGGCCCTGCTTGGAATTTTACACAATCGTTATCAATCGCTTCGATTATTCGGTCTTGTCCGAAAGGTACTCATTGTGGATGAGGTTCATGCTTGTGATGAATATGTCTTCAAACTGCTTTGCACCTTATTGAAGTTTCACGCGGCCGTGGGCGGGAGTGCCATTTTACTCTCTGCAACGTTGCCGCAGCAGATGCGAGAACAACTTCTTAAGGCTTATTCCGAAGAAATTACCTTGCAGCCTCCCAAAGGAAAATATGCTGCCTACCCCCTTTTAACTCATTTCGGAGAGGGTCGCCCTAAGGAAATACCCTTTGAAGCGCGAAGCGCCACATCGAGGAAGGTCGCCGTTCAGCCCCTGCATTCTAAGGAGGAAGTCACGGCTCTGCTTCAAAGAAAGCTCGACGGGGGTGATTGCGTCTGTTGGATCAGGAATACGGTTTACGATGCCCTTGAGACTTATTATGAGTGGTTCAGCCGATTGGGAAAAGAACGGGTGATGCTGTTTCATGCTCGTTTTACGCTGGGGGATCGATTGAAGATTGAAAAGGAAGTCCTTCGTAGGTTCGGACCGGACAGCACAAAGGAAGACCGACGTGGGATTCTGCTGATTGCAACGCAGGTTGTTGAACAATCACTTGACCTCGATTTTGATATTATGGTCAGCGACCTGGCCCCCATTGATCTTTTGATTCAACGGGCGGGGCGATTACAGCGGCACGCACGGGAAAATAGGGGTGGCCCTATTTTAGGGGTTTATACCCCACAGCCTATTGAAAAGGCCGGAAAGGAATGGTTCAAGGAGATGTTTCCCAAGGGAGCCGGGGTTTATAAACATCATGGTCAACTTTGGTTGACAGCCTATTGGATCTGTCAGAAAAAAGGATTTTCCATGCCGGACGATGCGCGTAACATGATCGAGTCGGTCTATGCTGAATCGGTTCAAAGCAGGATTCCAGCGGCTTTACAGAAGACAGAAGAAAAGGTAGAAGGGGAAGAAAGCGCACAGCGGGGACTGGCGAGATTTAATCAGTTGAATCTTGATGAAGGGTATCTTGCAGACATGGCACAGTGGCAGGACGATGTTTATGCCCCGACCCGCCTGGGAGAACCGACGGTCACCGTCCGGCTTGGGCGATTAAACGGCGCTGTTCTGGTGCCGTGGATTCAGGGGAACACCGGCCATGACTGGGAGCTGTCTCAGGTGTCCATTTATCAAAAAGTAATTGCGGAGGAAGATCCGGACTGGTTCCCGAAGGCTGTCACTGCCGCAAAAGCGAAGATGCCGGATCAGGGAAGGTATTGTCTCGTCATTCCCTTACGGCAAACAGGCGGTCAATGGCGGGGTCAGGCTCTGAATGGCCAAGGCAACCGGGTTAAGGTCCAATACAGCAACCGCATCGGCCTTGAAATCGGATAATATCCAACGCCGTGTGA
The DNA here is from genome assembly GCA_046756925.1 of Nitrospiria bacterium. Lineage (GTDB taxonomy): Bacteria > Nitrospirota > Nitrospiria > SBBL01 > JAADHI01 > JAJDBU01. The sequence goes on along the minus strand of JBHHXH010000021.1, from coordinate 14,083 downwards.
AATTCCCCTCCCCTTGTGGGAGGGGTAAGGGGGGGAAGAGGAGAATCGAGATGAATTTGATACATGATGCCTGGATTCCTATTCGCCGCAAGAGCGGGAAAGTGGAGCGGATTTCACCATCACAGATTTCGGAAGAAGACATCGTTTCTCTTGCTGCGCCACGCCCCGATTTCAACGGAGCATTGATCCAGTTCTTGATCGGTCTTTTACAGACGACTTGCGCCCCGGAGGATAAAAGGGGGTGGCGGCAGTGGTTACGGGAGCCGCCTTCACAAGAGGCGCTTCAAGCGGCGTTTGAACCGGTGGCGCATGCCTTTGAATTGGATGGCGACGGACCGAGGTTCATGCAGGATGGCGACTTAGTTGATGGAACGGAGTGCTATATTGAACAACTTATCATTGAAGCACCAGGGGAAGATCGCGGACTCAATACAGACCACTTTATCAAAAGAGGAAGTATCCATCACATCTGTGTGACATGCACCGCAATGGCAATATTGTCAATGCAAATTAACGGGCCAAGTGGGGGAAGGGGTTACTACCCCGGCTTGCGTGGGGCGGGGCCTCTGACGACCTTGGTTGTTGGGAATTCGCTTTGGGAGGCAATATGGCTGAACATTATCGAAAATAACCTCTTCCTCAATAATTATGGAAACAAGGAGAAAATTGATCAGCAAGAAAAATTTATCTGGTTGGGTAAACTTCAGCATCACCACGGTAACCTTAAACTTTTCTCGGACGATCTTCATCCGCATTCTATATTTTGGCCAATGCCCAGACGCCTCAAGATTCTATTTGAAAAAGCTGAAGAACAAATATGCGATCTATGCGGCGTTTTGGCAGATACAATAGCAAAAAAATATATCACCAAAACAATAAAGTACGATGGTCCGTGGAAGCATCCATTATCTCCATATAGAATACAACAAAATGGAAATCTTAACGCAATTCATCCCCGGTCTGGTGGCATTGGTTACCGGCATTGGCTGTGGCTTATTTTTTCTTCCCAATCTACAAACGCAACAATAGAGCCAGCGCAAGTAGTGAGTAGTTTCTTGCACAATAGGCCCCGCAACTTCAGACCTGAGCTTAGATTATGGTCATTTGGATTCGATATTAAGCCGGGTCAAGCAAAGGCTCGATGCTGGTATGACAGCACCATGCCGCTCCTTCTTATTGGTGATGAATTTCTGGAAGAATACAATTACCGGATACAGTCCATGATCCAAACCGCAGAATGGGCTTGCGGTGCTGTAATACTGAGTTTTTTACGTGCAACTTACTTTCAACCAGACCTAAACAAAAAGAATCAAATCATATGGAAAGCACAAAAACCGTGGCGTAAGTTCGAAAAGTGTGATGAGGAAAATATTGAAAGCGTCACAGTAAGGGAAAGCAAATCTATTTTAGAAACAATTCGAGTCCGCTTCTGGCAGGAAACCGAGGCGGACTTCTTTCACTTCCTGTATCGGTTGCGGGACGCCCTCACCGCAAACGTCGAGGCCCTGCCAATATTGGAAGATTGGCGCAAGCGCTTGATCAAAGAGGCGGAGGTCATTTTTGACGATCTTTCCCAGACGGGGGCCTTTGAAGCCGCCGACCCGAAACGGATCGCGCTGGCATGGCGAGACCTGCAAAAAAGTATTCGAGGAAAGAAAGTGCGGAAAATCCTTGGACTTCCAGAGAAACAAATAGCAAAAAGTTAAACTGCTTCAATGAGGAAAGGGGTCAATATGTCAGATCAAATGTCAAGGAATTTATTCAAGCCAGGCAGCGAATCGGCTGCGATTCTTCATGCCTGGTGGAAGGGTCTGGAAGATCAAAAGGGGGAACGTGCAGCATTACGGCGTACACCGAGTCCGTCGGAGGTCGTTTTTTCTCCTGCCTACCACCGACTTTTCAGGACTCTTCCGATCAATCGGGTACGCTTGGCTTCCGTCGCGGGTCTGGTCTCGCACATCAAAGAGGATACGGGTACCCCAAAGAGTCTGCCTCAGCAGATGGCCAGTCCGAAAATAGTCGGAGGAAATGCCATTGTCAGCGGTCTTCGTTTCCGGCGGATTCTCGCGATTTCCGACAAGGACGCATTGTATCCATTGATGATCCGCATCATTCGACTCCTTGGCGGAAGGCTCAACCTGTTGAGTTTGGCAGAATCGGTCTACTGGTGGAATGAAAGAGTTTGGAAAGACTGGGCCTATGATTATTATGCAATGGCACCCAAAGAAAAATAAACCCGATAAGGAGAGAGACGATGAGTACATTTATTCAGCTTCATTTATTGACCAGTTATCCCCCGGCCAATCTGAACCGTGACGACCTGGGACGGCCCAAGACAGCCATCATGGGAGGCGTCCAACGTCTGCGTATTTCCTCGCAAAGCCTCAAGCGGGCTTGGCGGACATCGCCCCTTTTTGAGGAAGCATTAGACGGATATGTTGGAACCCGGACAAAAGAAATGGGGGTGAAGATATTTCAGGATCTCACCAAAGCAGGCGTCAATGAAAAAAAGGCCAGGAAGTGGGCAAAGTCGATTGCGGAACAATTTGGAAAATTGAAAGGCAATAAAGACAAGAAACCGAATCAGGATCTGGAAATCGAGCAACTTGCTCATTTCAGTCCCGAAGAGATCAAAGGGATAGAGACCTTGACCAAGGCATTGCTTGATGAAGATCGTGACCCAGAAGAAAGTGAACTCACACTTCTTCGGAAGAAGAATAGGGCGGTTGATATCGCACTCTTTGGCCGTATGTTGGCGGATGCACCCCGATTTAATATGGAAGCTGCGGCACAAGTGGCTCATGCGATCACCGTCCACAAGGTTACCGTGGAAGACGACTACTTTACTACGGTGGATGACCTCAATGAAGGTGAGGAAGACATGGGCGCGGGACATATCGGCGAAAGGGAATTTGCCGCAGGTCTCTTTTACCTCTACGTCTGCATCAACCGGGACCTCCTTGCAGAGAATCTTCAAACGGATCAATGCGAAGAGGCTGAAAGCCTTGTGACCAAGACGCTCCGTGCCTTCACAGAAGCCGCTGTGAAGATCGCCCCCATCGGCATGCAGAACAGCTTCGCCTCCCGCGCCTATGCCTCCTATGTCCTGGCGGAGAAAGGGAGACAGCAGCCTCGCTCGCTCTCCGTGGCCTTCTTAAAGCCGGTTTCCGGGAACGATGTTCTGTCTGAGGCCACGACCTCCCTGGAAAAGACACAGGATAATATGAACAAGGTTTACGGCAAGGTCAGCGATACCACTTACACCCTGAATGCAGTTGACAGAACGGGTTCCTTTGATGACTTACTCGATTTTGTCGCCAAGCCTCTTGAGGAAAAGGAGAGTGCCCGGAATGAGGAGATGACATGAAAGCATATCTGATCTTTCAGTTGTATGGCCCGATGGCCTCCTGGGGTGACATTGCGGTTGGAGAGAATCGCCCCGGTTTTCTCCATCCCTCCAAGTCTGCCATCATGGGTTTGGTGGCCGCTGCCCTGGGAGTCTCCCGTGATCAGGAAGCAACACACCGCCGATTGGCGGAAGGGTATGGCTTCGCTGTTCGCATTGATTGTGCCGGAACCCCCTTGTCCGACTATCACACGGCCCAGGTGCCTCCTTCGGGAACAGGGCGAAACAAAATCCGCTTTGCCACAAGACGGGACGAACTCGAAACCCTCCCAAGGGAGAAACTCAAGACGATTCTTTCCAAACGGGGCTACCGTGCAGATGCCTTCGCGACGATCGCCCTTTGGGCGCGCACCTCGCCGCCCTACAGCCTCGCTAGCGTGGCGGAGGCATTAAAGCACCCTGCCTATACCCTGTACCTTGGCAGGAAATCGTGCCCGCTGGCCCTGCCGGTTGCTCCACAGCTTATGGAGGCCGTGACCATCAGGGAAGCCCTTTCCAAGGCAGTATTCGGGGATTTCGAGGGCCTGTATCCCCTGCTTCGGCTTCGTTCCAGCCGTCCCGCACTTTACTGGGATCCGGACGGCGTATCGGGCATTCCTGCGGAGCAGACCTTTGAACGGCGCGATCTTCCCCTTTCCCGGAAGCGATGGCAGTTCGACATCCGGCAGGAGCGGCACGCCAACCTGGGACGGGAGGATTAGACCATGTTCTTCAGCCGAATCACTTTGCATACGAAGGCCGATCAACAAAGGGGTTTTTGGGAAATTTTCAAAAACACCTATGCGCTTCATCAGGCCGTCTGGCAGCTTTTTGCCGACAGTCCGGACCGCGACCGCGATTTTATCTACCGCTTCGATCAGGTGAAGCATCGGCCCTTCGTCTATGCCGTCTCGAAACGCGAGCCCCTGGACGGGAAAGACCTCTGGCGAATTGAATCAAAGGTGTACCATCCCAAGCTCGCCTCCGGCACGTGTCTTTCTTTCCTGTTGCGCGCGAATCCGGTTCGGACAAAACGGGACGAAGCGGGCAGGCAACACCGTCATGATGTGGTGATGGATGCAACGACATGCCTCAAGGCGGAAAAGGCGGATGGCGTATCGGCGATGCATGCGGCCGCTCTTATACAAGAGGCGGGGGGGCGATGGCTTTCCGACCGTGCTGAAAAAAACGGCTTTCGCGTTGAGCCGGGTGCCCTGCGGGTGGATGGTTATCAACAACACCGTTTCCTCAAAGGGAAGGGAGCGCGGCGAATCAGCATCAGCACCCTAGATTTCAGCGGTGTTCTCAAAGTGACCGATACGGTCGCATTCCTTCAAACATTATATGAAGGCATCGGTCCTGCCAAGGCTTTCGGGTGCGGGATGTTGATGGTTCGGAGGGTTTGACCCTGCTGCCCCTTGAAACCGATTCCGATGAAAGATCGTGTTTCCGAGAAGAGTGAAAATTTCGCATGGGTCTTAATCAAACAGGAGATATCATGAAGACAAACATTGCAATTTTCAGAGGCAGGGAAATCAGGAAGACGATTCATAATAACGAATGGTGGTTTTCCGTCATTGATGTGGTTGAAATTTTAACAGGTACGGATCGACCAAGAAAATACTGGAGTGACCTTAAGAAGAAAATTATTTCAGAAGGCTATGCTGAAGTGTCCGAAAAAATCGGACAGTTGAAAATGGAAGCGCCCGATGGGAAAATGCGCCAAACAGATTGTGCAAATACGGAAACGATGTTCCGCATCATCCAGTCCATTCCTTCTCCAAAGGCTGAACCGTTCAAACGCTGGTTGGCAAAGGTGGGTTATGAACGGGTGCAGGAGATTGAAGACCCGGAGCTTGCCACAAAGCGGACAAGGGCGTTGTACAAGGCAAAGGGATATTCTGATGATTGGATCGAAAAGCGGATGCGCGGCATTGCCATCCGGGAGGAGCTGACGGATGAATGGAAAAAACGGGAGGTCAAAGAAAGAAAGGAATATGAAATACTGACCGCAGAAATCGCCAAAGCTGCATTCGGCGTGACACCCAGCCAGCATAAAAACCTTAAAGGACTGAAACGGGAAAACCTGAGAGACCATATGACCGATCTTGAGTTGATTTTCTCCATGCTCGGTGAAGCCGCCACAACGGAAATTACACGGGTTGATGACGTGAGGGGCTTTCATGAAAGCAAAACTGCCGCCCGAAAGGGCGGAGGCGTTGCCAGTAAGGCAAGAAAAGACCTTGAAGAAAAAACCGGCAAAGGGGTCGTTTCGAAAGAAAATTACCTGACCACCCCTGAAGGTAAGAAAAGGTTGGCTAAGAAATGAATGGTCCGGTTCTGCCTCCCTTGAAACCGATACCGATGAAAGACCGCGTTTCCGTGCTCTTTCTCGAAAAAGGCAATCTCGATGTGCTGGACGGCGCCTTTGTTGTTGTCGATAAAGAAGGTGTCCGGACACATATTCCCGTTGGAGGGGTCGCCTGTTTGATGCTGGAGCCCGGGACACGAGTTTCCCATGCCGCGGTCACACTCGCCTCGCGTGTCGGCTGCCTTCTCGTTTGGGTGGGAGACGGGGGTGTTCGACTCTATGCCTCGGGACAACCCGGCGGCGCGCGGGCCGACCGGCTGCTCTATCAGGCAAAACTGGCACTGGATGACACGGCACGCTTGAAGGTTGTTCGCAAGATGTACGCCTTTCGTTTTAAAGAGGAAGCACCTGCCCGGCGGAGTGTAGCCCAATTGCGCGGCATCGAAGGCGTTCGGGTGCGGAAGATGTACGAACTGCTCGCCAAACAATATGGTGTTTCTTGGAAGTCCCGCAATTATGACCACACGAAATGGGAAAGTGGTGATGTGCCGAATCGATGCCTCAGTTCCGCAACCGCCTGTCTTTACGGCATCTGCGAGGCCGCGATCTTGGCGGCGGGTTATGCCCCGGCGGTCGGGTTTATCCATACCGGCAAACCGCAATCCTTCATTTACGACATCGCCGACCTTTTCAAGTTTGATACGGTTGTGCCGGTTGCCTTCCGCATTGCCGCCCAAAAACCGTCCGACCCGGAACGCGAGGTGCGTCTTGCCTGCCGGGATGCCTTCCGTCAAACACGTTTGCTCCGTAAAATCATTCCAACGATCGAAGAGGTCTTGGCTGCGGGGGGCTTAAAGGTGGAGAAACCGCCAGAAGAGTCCATTGCCCCAGCCATTCCAAACAAAGAAAGGATGGGTGATGCTGGTCATCGTGGTTGAAAATGTCCCGCCCCGTTTGCGGGGGAGGTTGGCCGTTTGGCTTTTAGAGGTAAGGGCCGGTGTGTATATTGGAAAAGTATCGCGTCGGGTAAGGGAGATGATTTGGAAGCAGGTGGAGGAATCGATCGGTCTTGGCAACGCGGTTATGGTGTGGAGCACAAATACAGAATCGGGGTACGACTTTGTTACCTATGGTGAAAACCGTCGGATTCCAAAAGAGATGGATGGGATTAAGCTGGTCTCTTTTTTGCCGGAGGAAAAGACCGAAGATGAATCCATTCCTTTCTGAAACCACGGCTGTTTCAGCGTGTAATTTATCGGTAGAAAATTATCTTATAAAATAGCTTATTTTTTCATAGCGTTATGAGAAGTGCGTTCCCCACAGGTGTGGGGATGAACCGTAACTCCAGCATACTCTCCCGGGAAATCACAAGCGTTCCCCACAGGTGTGGGGATGAACCGATGAAAAGAAGGGCTGGGCGCCGCCGGATGACGCGTTCCCCACAGGTGTGGGGATGAACCGGCGAGGGAAGCCGCCCTGCGGGTGCCCTGCGGGCGTTCCCCACAGGTGTGGGGATGAACCGCATTACATGCGAATCCCTGAAATCAGGATGGGGCGTTCCCCACAGGTGTGGGGATGAACCGCGATGAAAGGGATAGGATAAACGCGCAATCCCGCGTTCCCCACAGGTGTGGGGATGAACCGCGATCTTAGTTGGCCCACCTGTTTACCCCTAGGCGTTCCCCACAGGTGTGGGGATGAACCGGTGGTTCAGTTCTTTTCTTCCGTCAATCGATAGCGTTCCCCACAGGTGTGGGGATGAACCGCGAAAGTCCGTTAAGCGGGCGGGTGCGAAGTAGCGTTCCCCACAGGTGTGGGGATGAACCGGAACAGGGATCAATCCAACTCCGATAATGATGGCGTTCCCCACAGGTGTGGGGATGAACCGGAAGAGGAACGCCGGCGCAAGGGCCAGACGCAGCGTTCCCCACAGGTGTGGGGATGAACCGTATCTGGAGTAGCCCACGCATTCTCCTTCTCAGCGTTCCCCACAGGTGTGGGGATGAACCGAAACTGAAACACAACGCAAAGTCGAAAAAGTTGCGTTCCCCACAGGTGTGGGGATGAACCGGCGGGGGCCTATTGAAGCCGATGGACCCCGAGGCGTTCCCCACAGGTGTGGGGATGAACCGCAATCGGCGTATCTCGACAATCTGTCTATGCAGCGTTCCCCACAGGTGTGGGGATGAACCGTTTATCGTTCCTGGCAAGGAGTTACACGCTCAGCGTTCCCCACAGGTGTGGGGATGAACCGTTGCGAAGGTCACTTGTATCGACTCCCTGAATGCGTTCCCCACAGGTGTGGGGATGAACCGCGTCCTATTTACCCTGGCCTCAACCGTTTTACGCGTTCCCCACAGGTGTGGGGATGAACCGGCCCATTTGGCATGCCGTTTCACGGGCCATTCGCGTTCCCCACAGGTGTGGGGATGAACCGAGCGCGAAACTTTAGAAAGGAGCAACCATGAGGCGTTCCCCACAGGTGTGGGGATGAACCGGCCTGATCGAGGGTGTAGACTACGTCCATAACGCGTTCCCCACAGGTGTGGGGATGAACCGCGTTTCGGCAGGCCACTTACAGCCACAAGAGCGCGTTCCCCACAGGTGTGGGGATGAACCGAGCTGGCTACGCGACAACTAACCAAGAGGAGAGCGTTCCCCACAGGTGTGGGGATGAACCGCGTCGTATGGCCGACCGGCTTGTTGTGGCCGAGCGTTCCCCACAGGTGTGGGGATGAACCGATTAGAAACATGAATCATTTTAAGCCATATGGGCGTTCCCCACAGGTGTGGGGATGAACCGGAGTAAATCATGGCATCTGTTGATTTTCAGGAGCGTTCCCCACAGGTGTGGGGATGAACTGGACGAATAGCCTACGACCCCATGCCGGAACGCGGCGCGTAACGGAAAGCATCGAGGGCCTGGTTCTCTTCCTGTCAGCGGTAAGGACAATATAACAATGATCGCCATTGACATCAACTACGAAGACGAGAAGAATTAATGGCACCGAAAAAGCGCGCGCCGGGCTCCACCATGGATAATTTTGATTCTGATTTTACTGATCGCTCTCGAACAACCCTCTGGGGTCGACATCACAGCAACATTTATATCGAAGGATTCCCCCAGCTTTCAATTCTATATCTGCTTCCGGACTGGCCCATCACTCTGTTCTCCCAGTCTGCCCGATTATGATAACATCGTTCTAATTCTAAAACTGGGAGAAATCTTGAAAATGGAAAAGATGACAATTCATATCAGTGCGGAAGGTGGAGATGTTCAGCCTTAAGAAGCAAGGGCGTGAGGTCATAGCCATTACCCGCGACGATGAATCCTAAATAAGGAGGTTATTCTATGAAAAACGAATACACCGCAGTGGTGAAGCAGGAAGGCGGCTGGTGGGTGGGGTGGATTGAGGAAGTCCCCGGGGTGAATTGCCAGGAGAGAACCTGCGAAGCATTGAAAGAAACGCTGGCGGTCACGCTCAAGGAGGCGCTGGAATTCAACCGCTTGGAGGCGCTGACGGCTGCTGGCGGCGAATACCGGGAAGAAAAAATCGCCATATGATTTAGGAATAAATGGAGAAAAAAATGGAAAAGCTTAAATATATATTCTGGCAGGATGAAGATATGTGGCTGGGTTATCTGGAGGCATATCCTGACTACATGACGCAGGGTGAAACCAAACATAAATTGGTCGAGAACTTAAAAGATATTTATGCCGAACTCAGTAGCGGAAATATTCCCTGTGTCAGAAAAGTCGGCGAACTGGAAGTGGCATGAAGCGGAAAGATTTAGTGAAAAAAATTGAGAAAATGGGATGTATTCTATTGAGGCATGGCGGAAATCATGATTGGTATCAGAATCCCGGCACAAAAATCTCTCAACCCATTCCTCGCCATAAAGAGATTAAGGAATATTTAGCAAGACATATCCTCAAAATGCTATCAAGCAAACCGTGAAAAACGAACCCATCATGATTTCCGCCCTGGAGCACTACAGCTACTGCCCGCGGCAGTGCGCCTTGATTCATGTCGAACAGACCTTTGATGAAAATCTTTACACCCTGCGCGGACAGGCCGTGCACAGCCGGGTGGATGAAGTGAGGACGGAATATCAAGAGGGCGTCCGCGTCGAGCGGGCGCTGCCGCTTTGGAGCGAGCGGCTTGGGTTGATCGGCAAGGCGGATGTGGTCGAGTTTCACGGGGCAACGCCCTATCCGGTCGAATACAAACACGGTCCCCGGCGCAAACGGAAACACGACGACCTACAGCTTTGCGCGCAGGCAATGTGCCTGGAAGAAATGACCGGACAGGCCGTGCCGAAGGGCGCGATCTTTCACCACAGCTCCAGAAGGCGTCGGGAAGTGAAGTTTGACGCGGAACTTCGCGATCTCGTTGCGGCCACGGTGCAGGCCGTCCGGGACATGCTCGCATCAAGGGCTGTTCCGCCCCCGGTGAACGATCAGCGATGCAGGCATTGTTCGCTTCTTGAATCGTGCATGCCCGCCGCCGTGGCAGAGCGCAAGGGTTTGAAGGTTGCACAAAAAACGCTTTATCAAATTAGCGATTGAACAAAAGGGTACACCATGCACCAGTTTTTAAACACCCTTTACGTCACCACCGAAGGGGCCTATCTCCATCTCGACCACGACACGCTCAAGGTGGAGGTCGAAAAGGAGACCAAACTGCAAGTACCGGTGCATCACCTCGGTGGCGTTGTCTGCTTCGGAAATGTCATGGTCAGTCCGGCGGCGATGGCACGTTGCGCAGAGGACGGGCGGTTCTTCGTTCTACTCGACCGCAACGGACGGTTTAAGGCGCGCGTTGAGGGACCGGTTTCCGGGAATGTGCTCTTGCGAAGCGCACAGCATGAAGCGATGCGGGATGAAGCCAAGACGCTTAAGATCGCCAAAAACATGGTGGCCGGAAAGATTCAAAACAGCCGTCAGATTATCCTCCGAGGTGCGCGGGAAAGCAAAGACGAAGATGACGGGAATACCTTGAAAAAAACGACCGATGCCCTTGCAAATTCCTTGTCGCGCCTTTCTCGTTGTGAAAACCTCGATCAGGTCCGCGGCATCGAGGGTGAATCGGCGCGCAGTTATTTTTCTTGCTTCGACCGGATGGTGCGTGAAAACCGAGAAACCTTCCAACTCGACGGCCGCAACCGCCGCCCGCCGCGTGATCCGATGAACGCCCTGCTTTCTTTTCTGTATGCCCTCCTGATGAACGATTGTGTGTCGGGTGTCGAAGGGGTGGGCCTCGATCCGCAGATGGGCTTTCTGCACGCCGTACGTCCGGGACGGGCGGCATTGGCCTTGGACTTGATGGAAGAGGTCCGCTCTATATTGGCCGACCGTTTGGCGCTTACCCTCATCAACCGGCGGCAGATTCGGAAAACCCATTTTATCGACCGGCCCGGCGGCGCGGTGCATTTGGACGACGACGGAAGAAAGGAGGTCGTCATCGCCTATCAGAAGCGAAAGCAGGAAGAAATCACCCATCCCCTGCTCAATCAGAAAATGCCGCTGGGTCTCATTCCGCATGTACAGGCGCGACTGCTGGCCCGCAGCCTTCGCGGAGACATGGCGGCCTATATCCCGTACTTATACCGGTGAGAAGACAATGAATATCGTTGTGACTTACGATGTATCGACCGAGACGCCGGAGGGAAGAAAACGATTAAGGCATGTTGCCTTGGAGTGCAAGAATTTCGGCCAGCGGGTTCAAAAATCGGTTTTCGAATGCACCGTCAACCCGATGCAATACGAAGTGTTTATCCGCAGGCTGTTAAGCATCATTGAAGTAGAGGAGGACCGCCTTCGGATTTATCGGCTGACCGAACCGAAGGAGAAACATGTTGAAATCTACGGCCTGGATGGGACAATTGACTTTGAAGGACCTTTGTTGGTGTAAACGCGAACCGCCAGCGATGGGCAAAAGCGGGGAGGTTCGCGGAGCACGCAAGATGTTGAAATACCGGAATGATTTTTGTCGTTGGAGACAAAATGATGATTGTGTGGGGCGAATAAACCAATATCCGCGTTTTGTCTCCTGGAAGTCCATAAAAGCAAAGGACATTCACCCCGCACTGTAGCGCCCGTCCTTCGGGGCGGGCGAGGATTGAAACAAGCACGGGCCGCATCTTCGGGGTCGTTTAAATAAAGAGTAGCGCCCGTCCTTCGGGGCGGGCGAGGATTGAAACTTGTTTTTGTTTTCAGTTTCGGGCGCTACGCCTTGGTAGCGCCCGTCCTTCGGGGCGGGCGAGGATTGAAACGAAAGGTCGCTCGTCTCTATGGTGAAGCAGGTGCGGGTAGCGCCCGTCCTTCGGGGCGGGCGAGGATTGAAACAGGGGAAGCGGGCCGCACTCGACAAGGTCTTCGATGGTAGCGCCCGTCCTTCGGGGCGGGCGAGGATTGAAACTCGGAAAGACCAATTTAGACGAATTTGCCATGGGTTGTAGCGCCCGTCCTTCGGGGCGGGCGAGGATTAGAACTCGGAATTCCCTAAGAGTTCACCGGGGACCTGATAGGCATGCCCGCGGAACGATCCACATCTTAAGCTCCCAACAAAAGGGCTGGGATAAGATGGTTTTTTTTAAAGCTGCTGTATCGCCGCACGATGAGGCATTGCCTTTTGTCGGCTCGTTGATTTAATATTTCACCTCGCTTTAAACGCATGGCCCCTTGCTTTCAATTTGGGGGATGATGGATTCAAGGCCGATCGATCGACGGATCGCCGATGGGTGGAAGGCCAGAGATGTGGTCTTGATCGATGTGCCGAGGGCTGCTGATAAGTCAATTTAACAAGGCAATCGGCCTTAGCGCCGCAAGCAATGACCCGTACGGCCCCAATATTAACAAGGCAATTTAGAAATTAACTCTGATCATGAGAAACCCCATCGCCGCGCGACACTGAAACCGACAGAGATTGCATGAAACAATATTTAGAATTGGTTCAAAAAATTCTCGACCAGGGAGAGGCGAAGGGCGACCGGACGGGAACTGGCACACTTTCGATTTTCGGCTGTCAAACGAAGTACGACTTGCGTGAGGGTTTTCCGTTGCTGACCACCAAAAAGGTGCTCTTCCCCGCCGTTGTGCACGAGCTCCTGTGGTTTTTAAGGGGGGCGACGAATATCCACGACGGTTTGAAGGAGCACACACCCATTTGGAATGCCTGGGCCGACGCGCGCGGCGAACTGGGGCCGGTTTACGGTTATCAATGGCGAAAGTGGGAAAAGTTTGTCTGGGACGAGACGCAACAGGCTTACCGAAAGGAAGCGGTCGATCAGATTCGGAACGCCATCGACTTGATTAAAACCCATCCCGATTCCCGGCGCATCATCGTGAGCGCATGGAACGTCGCCGATATCGACCGGATGGCCCTCCCGCCCTGTCACGCTTTTTTTCAGTTTTATGTCGCAGGGGGACGCCTCGATTGCCAGCTCTATCAGCGTTCGGCCGATGTCGCCTTGGGTCTGCCCTTTAATATCGCCAGCTACGCATTATTGTTGACGATGATCGCGCAGGAATCCGATTTGACGCCCGGGGTTTTGACCCACACCCTGGGTGATGCCCATGTTTACGTGAATCATATCGACGGTCTCAAAAAACAGTTGCAACGGACGCCGAAGCCGCTGCCGGGGATTAAAGTTGCCAAAAAACCGGTACTGGACATCCGCTTCGGCGACATCGAACTCTGTCATTATGATCATCATCCCTTTATCAAATTTCCGATTGCCGTTTAACGATGATTGACTTCAGCATCGTGGCGGCCATAGACGCCGAACGCGGCATCGGTAAGGCGGGCCGATTGCCCTGGCACCTTCCGGGAGATCTCAAACATTTTAAAGCGGTGACTTGCGCGACCGAATCGGCGCATCAACAAAATGCGGTGATCATGGGCCGCAAAACCTGGCAATCCATCCCGGAACGGTTTCGCCCCTTGCCGGGCCGGATTAACCTGGTTTTAAGCAGGCAAATCGGTCTTCATTTGCCCGAGGGTGTTGTATCGGCCGATTCCCTGCAGGGTGCATTGAACCTCTTGGGCACCGCTCCGCTGAAAGACAAGCTCCACCGAATCTTTGTGATCGGCGGCGAAGCCGTGTTTAAGCGGGCGCTCCAATCCGATCGCTGTCAAGCATTGTATGTCACGCATATTGAGTCGTCTTTCGACTGCGATACCTTCTTCCCCCCATTCGAATTGCAATTTAAGCGGATTGCAGCCTCTGATGTGCGAGAAGAGCATCGGGTGCGCTATTTTTTTTCCGAATACATCCGGGAGCGGAATACCGCCGATCCCGCAGAGGCGTCATCAACCGATCGGCCATACTATTGACTAACGCATAAATAATGTCCTATCCTTCTGGCAGGAGGTGATCTATGA
>JBHHXH010000020.1:0-36896 GCA_046756925.1 Nitrospiria bacterium | reverse complement strand
GAATATCAAAAACTATATCAATACGATGGAGATGCGAAAAAGGAAGTTTTCCTTTCCTTTGACGCTCGCCCAGTTTCCCGAACAACCACGCATCGGGTTAAGTGTACTAAATTTGACCGATATTTCAACAGACAATGTGACCGGTCAGATTCTCCTCTTTTTGTCGAATTCACCATACGATGTATTCGAATATGGCATGTCATCTTGTATCGGCAAATGCAAATCGGTTAAAGTATAAATGATTTTGTTTTCCATGCCGCCTTTTGCCCACACAACATGAGTTGAAATCGCGATATGACCTTTGAGATCTCCTTCGTTTTTGCGCTTCTCCTCATTACCATCATCCTCTTTATCACGGAAAAATTTCCCGTTGACCAAGTCGCCCTGATGGTCATGGCGACCCTCTTGGTCAGCCGGGTCATTTCGCTCGAAGATAGCATATCCGGTTTTAGCAACTCAGCGACCGTCACGATCGGGGCCATGTTCGTCATCAGTGCAGGCTTGTTTAAAACAGGCGCCTTAAATGTATTTGGGATGAAGCTCTCTAAAATCGGACGACGTAGCTTTTGGGCGGTGTTATTCACCATGATGCTCACCGTCGGATTGATTTCCGCCTTCGTCAATAACACCGCCGCGGTGGCCATTTTCATGCCGATCGTACTCGGCGTCTCCCGCGAAGCAAAGGTCAGCCCTTCCAAACTGTTAATGCCCCTTTCTTTCGCATCGATGTTCGGAGGCGTCTGCACCTTGATCGGCACCTCAACCAATATATTGGTCAATTCGATCGCCGAACGGCATGGCCTCCCTTCCTTGGGAATGTTCGAATTCTTATGGGCCGGTTTGGTTTTCTTTGCGATCGGCATCCTCTATATGATGACCTTCGGCAATCGAATGATTCCAAGTACCCGGGCTGGAGAAGAATTAACGAAGCATTTCGAGATGAGCGACTACTTAACCGAAATTATTTTGCTCCCGAAAGCATTTTCGATCGAAAAAAGCCTGAAAGACGCACCCCTGGTCCACGACCTCGATATCGAAATATTAGAAGTCTTCAGGGATGGCAGACGCCTTCTCCTCCCGGCGCCCGATATTATTCTAAAAGAATACGATGTCCTCCGCGTGCGGGCGAACATCCATAAGATCCAAAAGATCCAAGAAAGGGAAGGAATCGCCATTAAATCGGGTCTGCAATGGCGTGATGAAGATCTCGAATCTTCTCAAGCCATGTTGGTCGAAGTCGTCATCGTGCCGCACTCCTTGCTGGAAGGAAAATCCTTAGAGGCCATCAATTTCCGGGATCGCTTCAGCGCGGCGCCCCTTGCCATCCGCCGCAGCGGCGGCATCCGGCATGAAAATCTCGAAAAGACCCGTCTCCACGCCGGAGACACCATCCTCATCGAGGCAAGACGCGACCAACTCGAACACCTGAAGCATTATCCAGAGTTCGTTGTCATATCCGAAACGGAAGTGCCGACGTTTCGGAAGCGGAAGATCCTGCCGGCCCTTGCGATTGTTTCAGCCGTTGTCACTTTCAGTGCACTCGGCATCTTTCCCATCGTTGTCAGCGCCATCGTCGGCGCGATCATGTTGGTATTAATCGGATGCCTCACGCTGGAAGAGGCCTACGAATCGATCGATTGGAAAGTGATTTTTTTATTGGCAGGCCTGCTATCGCTCGGCATCGCATTGGAGAAGAGCGGCGCAGCCGTGCTCATCTCCGATGTCATTGTTTCGGGCATAGGGCAATGGGGACCGGTCGCCCTTGTCTCCGCCTTTTTCATCATTACAACACTGTTTACGAACGTGATGTCGAACAACGCCACTGCCGCGTTGCTGGCTCCGATTGCCATTGCGGCGGCTGAGTCCCAGGGTTGGAACACACGCCCTTTTATCATGGCCGTAATGTTTGGCGCATCGCTCAGCTTCATGACCCCCATCGGCTATCAGACCAACACCCTGATTTACGGACCGGGCCAATACAAGTTTTCGGACTTCCTCAGGGTCGGAACGCCCTTAAACATGATCTTCTGGCTGCTCGCCACCTGGCTCATTCCCACTTTATGGCCCTTTTAATCATCCGGCCGGATACCAGGACCGTATTCTATTCCAAACAGTCAAAGACAGACCCAAAATACGCCGTGAAACGTGAGAATACTTAAGGAACCGCTGATCAAGTCTGGTTGAATTTTTCAAGAGATAAAATTTTCAGGTTCAAGGCGCAAATTGCAGAGAATAGCCCGCTATTTTCAAAGTTTGCAACGCAGAAGCTGGGAATTTTTGCCTTGAAAAAACGATTCATGACTTGATCAGCGGTTCCTTAAAACACAAAATCGATGCCCGAGTCCGGAGAACGCATGCCGCGTCTTTATTTTTGCTGCGTAAAGCGTGTTAAATCCTTGCTTTTTCCGATCAAGACCAAAATATCCCCTTTTTCCAAAGTATAATCCGCAGGCGGATTAAAATCCAAACGATCCTGATCCTTTCCCCATCTAAATTTTTTGGTTTCCGAACCGCCTTTTTTGATCGCGAAAAGGGTCAGGTTCCATTTTTCACGCAATTTCAGCTCGGACAAGGGGAAGTCGATGAAATCTTCGGGCGTTTCCCATTGCACCATGGAATGGGTCGCCGACAGTTCGATGTAGTCGAGCACGTCGTTCCCGGAGTAGGTTTTTCCAAGGCGACGTCCCATCTCCTGTTCAATAAAGATGACGCGGTTGGCGCCGACGAGTTGGAGGATCTTTTTCTCTCGCTCGGTATCGGCCCGCACGATAATTTCTTTTAGACCCAATTCTTTGAGGATCACGGTTGTGACGATACTGGCCTCCAAATTCTCCCCGATGGCGATAATGGCCGTGTCCACACCATCGGCCCCAACCGATTTGAGCGCATCGGGATCCATTCCATCCAATTGCACGGCATGCGTGACCCGTTCCTTTATTTCTTCTACTTTATCGGCGCGTTCGTCCACGGCGATGACTTCTCCCCCTTCGGAATAGAGGGTTTCAGCCAGACTCATCCCAAAACGCCCCAAGCCGATGACTAAAAATCGTTTCATATCGCTCCTTTTTTCAGATGACCTTTAAGCCGATATCGTTTTCAAACCTCCGGCATGGAACGACGGAGACAAAAAAACAGCGCATGCGATCCAACCGTATCAAAGCCGCATACCCGGTAATAGACCCACAACCCTGCCCTTGCAATACCCTCTTGGCATTAACCGATGATCACCCTTTCTTGCGGGTAGGATAATTTTCCTTTACTGGCGCGCTCCGCCAAACTGAAGGCCAAAGTCAGCGGACCGATTCTCCCAATAAACATGGTCAAGGTAATAATTATTTTCCCGACGGTACTCAACTCCGACGTAATGCCCGTGGAAAGACCGACGGTGTTAAAAGCTGAAACCGATTCGAACACAATCTCCTTAAAACTCCCCTCTTCGGTGGCCAGCAGCAACAGCAACAAAAAAGCCAAGAGCGCGGAAGAGGTAAAGGCGATCGAAAGCGATTTATGAACCGCCACGGGCGAGAGGCTTCTTTTAAAAAGACTCACCTCTTCGCGTCGGTGCAACATCGCACCCAGTGTCGCCAGCATCACACCGAAGGTCGTGGTCTTAATCCCTCCTGCGGTGGACGCCGGGGATCCGCCGATCCACATCAATAGGATGATCAGGAAAAGCGCTGCATCGGAGTACGCGCCGGTATCCAGGGTATTAAAACCCGCCGTCCGCGCGGTCACCGAGTGAAACGCAGCCGCCACCCACTTTTCATACCATGGAAGCGCATCGAGCGTGCCCCGAAATTCAAGGATGTAAATACCAACCGTCCCCACAATGAGGAGTCCGACGGAAATCGAAAGCACCATTTTAGAATGGAAGGAAAGTCGCCATTCAGCGCGTTCTTTCTTAAAAAACGGATAGTTCCCCAAATTATTCAGCACCGGAAATCCAATCCCGCCCAAGACAATCAACACGGCAATGATAAGATTCATCGGGATATTGTGAGCATAGCCCTCTAAGTTATCGGGAAAAAGAGAAAACCCGGCATTGCAAAAAGCCGAGATCGAATGAAAAATCGCACTAAAAAGCGGTTGGTCCGTTGCCTCGGAGGTCATGGCCCAAATCAGAACGGCGCCAAGCGCCTCAATCGTGAATGTAATCAGAAAGATCAGCTTAATTTCTTTCTTAACGGTTCCAATCGATTCCGTCTCGAGGACGCCCTGAAGGGCGACTTCGTGCTGGAGACGCATCCGTTGGTGGGAAATCAGCGAAAACAGGACGCCGAATGTCATAATCCCGATCCCCCCCAGTTGGATGAGGAAGAGAATCACCCAAAGACCCGATGGACGATAATATTCTGAAATTGGATAAAGAACCAAGCCGGTGACCGTACTCGCAGATGTGGCGGTAAATAGGGCGTCTACAATCGACACTTTCGAAGGATCCAAGACCACCTGAGGTAAGGACAATACCAAAGTCCCGAAAAGAATCATCCCGATAAAACCGATCGCAAGGGTTTGGGCGGGTTTCAACTTGAGTCGACCTAAGAACCCTGCAATAATATTGATACGAAGGGCATATATCGAAAAAGAAGAAGCGAAAAAAATAGTACTATAAGCGCGATAGGGATTGAGCAAGGTCCCGGAGGGTTGTCCCCACATGGAATATAGGATAAGTGTCTTTTCAATATAAAACAGGAGTCCGACCGCCATCAGGGCAATCGGAATCAATTTTTTCTGCCATGAAAGACGCCTAAAACGGAGATGAAGATATTTTTCCTCGAAAATCAGTTTTACCAATATACCGGCTTGTAAAATCGTCGCGATCACCTTGGATAAAAACGCCAACCAGAGAGAAAAATCCAGAATCAAGGTGAGCAATAACATGCCCGCCGTGGAGAAAATCTTGACGCCTCTCAGGTAAGTAAACAACGGATCGAGGAAACGAAAGGTGAAATAAGTCGAGAGCTTGGTTTTGATAGATTTGTCGGCCTTCTCGGATTGGGTGTCTTTCAATGAAATTTTCCGGAAATTCGAATGCGGTCTGCCAAAGCGGCCATATTCCCTCTTTGCATTGCCATTGCCATCGGCAAAGAAGAAGAAACGTAAACCAAACGGATTTTATCTTAGCATATCACGAGGTGATGGCAAAAATGGATTGAAAACGAAATGAAACCCCCAGCCCTCTCCCGAAATGGCCAGTCCCTGGCGGGCATATCGGATCTTTGTGTCGTATCTCGCACCCTTGAGCGGGTGGAGCGGCATTGAAACAAAATTATTTATTGAATCGTTCATTGAATAAAAGTTCATCTGGTCGGGACGACTGGATTTGAACCAGCGACCTCTCGCACCCCAAGCGAGTGCGCTACCAGGCTGCGCCACGCCCCGATTACCGTAGTAAATGGATTAAAGCCTCTAATTCCTTCTTGACAGATGAGATTGTGTGATAAATTCCATCGCGCCGCCCCTTCGACGTGGTTTGCTTGAGCCGCTTCCTCGCACCCGGGATCGTCAACTTCTCTTGATATAGGAGGCGCTTGATCTCTAAGATCAGGTCGATTTCTTTTTTGGTATAGGTCCGTTGATTCCCTTTGCTCTTCCGAGGATGCAAAGTAGGAAACTCGGTTTCCCAGAAACGAATGACATACGGTTCAAGTCCGGTCTGTCGGCTGACTTCACTGATTTTGTAAAACAGTTTTTCCTGCACGACATTCAGGTGAAGGGTCTACAGAGATTAATGGTTAACAAACTTTTTAAAGATTTGACTCGGACGGAAGGTCACCACACGGCGAGGGGTGATGCCGATTTCTTCGCCGGTTTTGGGGTTACGTCCTTTTCTTGCTTTCTTCTCACGGATGACAAAATTCCCAAACCCGGCGATCTTGACGGTTTCTCCCTTTCTCAAGGTTTCCTTGATAGAATCCAGGGTCAGCCGAATAATATCCGACGATTCTTTCCTTGAAACACCCAATTTCATCACTATCTTGTCTGCAAGATCGGCTTTTCTCATTAAAACTCCTTATTTTTGGATCGTGTGATCGACAATCGAGAAGGTCCTTCCTGCGTTGATTTGTGGTGTCGAGTAAACTTCTTATAATTACAATAGGTTAAATGGAAAGTCAAGGGCTTTCATTGCCCCAAGCGCATTGGCGTGTCCGTAATGCAATGGCGCTGTTTCGTCACGAAAGATCACGGTCTTCATCCTTGGCCAATCCATCCGCAGTGAACCCATCGTCATTGAATCTCCTTGACGCATGTTTCGGGCGATTGAAGGGCTGCGCCGAGAATCCCGGCGCTGGGCATGGAGCCGGATGGGTGGAAATAAAGACTAACCCGATTCGCCTGAAGAAGGTTCCATATCTATACGGAGCGTTTGATGAGCCTTCCTTAAGGATTTTTCAACCGCATCCGGAGTCTCCCCCTTTGCGAATATAAATCCGAAGTACGATCTTCCTTCCGGCAGGGGGATCATCTCTTGGCTTCGGTAAGCGCTGATCTCAATACTGGTAATACCCCGTACATTTTCGGCCTCATCCTTGCCGCGAATACCCGTCAACACACCCCTGCGGGGAATCGGGATCATCATCACACCGACGGCCTCCTCGCATCTCAAGAAGGATTCGATCGGGAGACCAAGCGCATTTCTTAAGATCATCTCTTCCAAGGAATAACCGCATGCGAATTCCAAGGATCTCGAACATCGACCGCCAATCGTTCTGGCCGCCATTTCGATGATCGAGGGTGCTTCCAAACCGAGACGAAGTTCCGCATGAATCGGACCTTCTTCGAGGCCAAGGGCCTGGATCCCCCGCATCACAGTCTCGAAAATTTTGTCTTGGGCGGAAGACGACAAACGGGACGGACTCACATACAAGGTTTCTTCGAAATAAGGACCTTCAAGCGGATCCGGTTTGTCGAAGAGCGCCAAACGGCGAAGTTCTCCGGACTGCAGAAGTCCTTCGAAAGACACCTCCCGACCCGGAATATAGGCTTCGACCAAGATTTCATTGGGACTTTTCCGGTATTTTCGGATCACCTCGGGATCCTTAAAAAGGACCTTGATACGATGAAAAGCCTTCGAAAATTCTTCTGGATTGTTTGCACGGATCACACCTTGGCTGCCGGAAAGGCGTGTCGGCTTTAAAACAACGGGATATGCTATTTGAAGCGCCGACGGTCCCGGTAGTTGGTCCGTCGAAAAACACTGGAACGTCGGCGAGGAGACTTGCGCGGCGGCAAGCCGCTCCCGAAGCCTTGCTTTGTCGCAAGTGGCTGCGATCGCCGACACAGGGTTGTGCGGAAGGGACAAGGCTTTCGAGATTGCGGCGGCCAAAAGCATGCCTTCGTCATCCGTCGACACAACGGCCGACAGCGGAAACCGCTTCGAAAAGGCCACCACCTTCTCCGTCGAATGCGCAATATCCAAGAAATCGAGGGTAATCAGATGTCCCGGAACAAGTCCTTCCAATGTTTGCCGGCCATTGGAGGCCACAACGGTTTGGAGATTGAGCTTTTGGGCCGCATTGAGAAAATCGAGCGCCTTATAGGAAGTACTGGGAAGGAGAAGCAGGAGAGACATATTCGGAGTGAAATCAGAGGCCTGAATCTATTTTCCAGGACTGTAGTAAGGGTTGGTGCCGCCGGCATGATCGGTCACGTCTAATACTTCTTGGATTTCAGGAACCGCCTTTTTGATGGCAACGACGACTCCCTGCTTGAGGGTCACATCGGCCATGCCGCAGCCCTGACAGCCACCACCAAGCCGGATGTAGGCCCTCTGGTCTTTTACGTCCACAAGACTGATAAATCCCCCGTGTGATGAAACGGCAGGATTGATTTCCGTATCGAGTACTTTTTGAACGGCCAGGGCCTCCGGGCTATCGAGTACGGGAGGCGATTCCGGCATATTGGATTTGGAAGCAATCACCTTTGGATTTTCGATTTTAAAACCGGTTTGCTGGAGGGTTTGGATAAAATCGATTTGGATATCCTCTAAAAATTTGGCGTTTTTTTGCTCCATAAATATGTTGATGCCCTTCGCCTCGACCGATATATCTCCCGGTTCGTCTTTACCGGCTTCTAAAAAGGCGAGTGCATATTCGACGTTGGGTATCGTTCCCTTCGTCGTTATCCGAAGCCCGGCAATATTTTTTTTTCGCTCTTCCCCCTGTTTTTTGATAAGCACATCGATTCGTTTCTTGGCGATATCGGTTATTTCTATCATATCCGTATAACCTCCATGACAGGAACGGAAAGCGAAACTTCCCTTTGTAAAAAAATCAACCGCGCGCCTTAAAAGACCGAGACTCCCTTTCGATCAACAAGCTATCCCGCCTCGATCGAACCAAAACGGCATCATTCCTTGAAGGCAAATCATAGCATGGGTCTTTGCGCAGGGTCAATTTCTACAAGGGATGGTTCGGCGGCCCCCTGTCGCATCAAGGAAAGACATTCGCGTCGTCAGACTCGAGACCCTCTAGACCATATAGATTGGAAGAAAAAGCAAAAAACAAAACAATCGACCTCCAAACGCGCCCCCTCCTGGATCATGCATTGAATCGAACACCGTATAAATGCTTGACAAGAACATCCAAAAAAAGATAGCCTGTCGCACAAATATTCGGCATGGCGACTCTACAAAAATCCATCTGGCTCCTCATATTCTTCATTCTGCTTGGGGGATTCCTCGGAGGGATCCTAGGAGAAGTGCTGCGTCGCATTTCTCCAAAAGGCATTTTGCCGGACATCTTCCTCAAAGGATATCATATCGGTCTGAATCCCCCCCTCACCCTGGACCTCCGTTTGGTCACATTTACTTTAGGATTCACCTTCCAGATCAATCTCTTGATTCTGCTCGGTATTTTTTTGGGAATCTATACCTACAAACAGGCTTGAGATGCCGTCTTAATCCATGCCTTCTAAAATCTCCATCTCGTTTAAGGTTTTGATCTTGTCACGCAAAGCGGCGGCCCGCTCGTAGTCAAGCAGTCTTGCCGCCTCCCACATGTCCTTTTGTAGGGATGCGATCAATTTCGACCGCTCTCCCCGGGGAATATAAGAAGCGCTCTCTTCGCAGACGGAAGTCTGCATCAGATAGTCCTTTTCCTCTTCCTCTCGAAGCCCAAGCGGGACCCCTTTTTCAATGGTTTTGGGAACAATGCTGTGAACCTGATTATATTTTTTTTGAATCGCGCGGCGGCGGCGGGTCTCATCGATCGCCGTTTTCATCGCACCCGTTATCTCATCGGCATAAAAAATCACCTGCCCTGATGCATGGCGGGCCGCCCGCCCCGCCGTTTGAATGAGAGAGCGGTGCGAACGCAGGAAACCTTCCTTGTCTGCATCAAGAATCGCGACCAGTGAAACCTCCGGCAGGTCCAATCCTTCCCGCAAGAGGTTAATCCCGATGAGGACATCGAAGCGGCCCAGGCGCAGATCCCGGATGAGTTCCATCCGTTCAATGGTCTTGATGTCGGAATGAAGATAGCGTACCCGCAGACCGATTTCCTGGTAATATTCGGTCAGGTCTTCTGCCATGCGTTTGGTCAAAGTGGTTACCAAAACACGCTCCGAGCGCGCGATGCGTGTCCGAATCTCTTCCAGTAAGTCATCGACCGCACCCCGGGCAGATCGAACCACGATTTCCGGATCCATCAGTCCGGTGGGCCGGATCACCTGTTCGCATATTTGGCCGGATGCCCTATTCAGCTCGTAAGGTCCGGGTGTTGCCGAAACATAGATCACATGCCGCATCATGGACTCAAACTCGGTGAATGTGAGTGGGCGATTGTCGATGGCCGAGGGTAGGCGAAACCCATAGTCCACGAGATTTTTCTTACGGGCAAAATCCCCTGCATACATGCCCCCGATCTGTGGAACCGTCGCGTGGCTCTCATCGATCACCAAGAGAAAATCCTTCGGAAAATAGTCCAGAAGCGTGGGTGGGGGTTCCCCAACCGCACGTCCCGAGAGATGCCGGGAATAATTTTCAATCCCCTGACAGTACCCGATCTCCCGTATCATCTCCAGGTCGAAGCCCGTTCGTTGTTCGATGCGTTGTGCCTCCAGCACCATCCCCTTGTCTCGAAAACATTTGATGCGCGCTTGCAGTTCCGCTTCAATCCCGTCCAGCGCCGTCTCTAGGCGTTCCGGCGGAATGACATAATGGCTTCCGGGATAGACGGCGATCTTGTCAAGCCGTCTGACAATGGTGCCTCGGAGCGGTTCCACCTCATAGATGGCGTCCACCGTCTCCCCAAAAAACTCGACGCGAATCGCATAATCCTCGGAGGAAGCGGGGAAAATTTCAATCAAATCCCCCCGAACACGAAAAGTCCCCCGATAGAAATTGAAATCGTTTCGTTCGTATTGTATCTCGACCAATTTTCGAAGGACGGCCTCTCGCTCGATTTCCTGGCCCTCTTCAAGATAGACGAGCATGCCATGATAGGCCTCGGGAGATCCAAGGCCATAGATACAAGACACCGAGGCCACAATAATGATATCGTTGCGTTCGAGCAGGGAGCGTGTGGCCGCATGGCGCATCCGGTCGATGGCGTCGTTGATCGAGGCATCTTTTTCGATCAAGGTATCGGTATGGGGAATATAGGCTTCCGGTTGATAGTAGTCATAATAACTCACAAAATATTCGACGGCATTCTCGGGGAAAAAATCCTTAAATTCACGGTAGAGCTGCGCCGCAAGGGTTTTATTGTGTGCGATCACGAGCGTCGGTTTCTCGACCCTTTCAATCACGTTGGCCAGGGTAAAGGTCTTCCCAGAACCGGTAACGCCTAAGAGCACTTGGTGGGGAACGCCTTGAATCACCCCCTGAAAAAGAACCTCGATGGCCTTCGGTTGATCCCCCCGCGGACAAAAATTTGAATAGAGTTGAAATAAGGCCATTTTTAAAAGCGCATGCCTGCCCACTCTGTTTGGAAAAACGATATTTTTTTATAAGTTAGAACTGGTGTTTTTTATTCTTTTATGATATATTCTTAAATTTCTTACGATAATTTTATTCTATTTGAAAGTTTCATGGGATATTTTATAGGTTTTTCTTGCGGGTTTTCATAGCGTGCATGGCATCGATCCATGTCCACATCTAAACGGGACGGGATGGACACGTCGCGTTCAACATCGGTCGAAAGGATGACGGAAACATGAGACCGGAATGTGACAAGAAATGGATTGGTCTCATTTATACCTTGATTATGATTTGAGTTCAATCGGATAATGAATCAGGCGATTCCACCTTTGGTTTGGGAGGAATGCCGCTTGACATATTTCAATGCAGAAATTTTTTGATTTAAATCGTTACAATTGGACCAACATCCAGCAATCCCTCTCCTCCCTGATCGGATATCCTTTTTTTATATACGATCCTTCGCTAGATCCTCCAAAGATCCCTCCTTCGGGTGAACACGAAATTTGCCGGCTTATACACGAAACAGCAGGGGAACCGCGCTGTCACGCAAGATATAAGGAAGAAGCCTTGCTGGCCATTCGGTCCGACGAAATTCGTTTGTTTAAATGCGAAGCCCAATTGACCACCTTTGTCATTCCGATTCATCTTTCAAACCATATCGATTACGCCATCATCGGCGGAAAGGCCTATTCCACGCGAACGGAAGCGGCCATTTTCGAAGAAGAAGCCTTACGAAAAGGAACACCTCCCAAAAAACTTGCCCTGGCAATGAAGCAAAGCCCGATCAGCAGCGAAGCAGACCTCCGGCGCGTCGCAAAAGACCTACAATCCATTGGAACGGTTCTGCTCGAAAATATCTATCGTCGCAAGGAGTACCAATCGAAATCGTCGTATTTAACCACGCTGACGGATGTCGCAAATCAATTTAGAAAAGATCTGTCCCATTCCATGCGCTACACCACCGTTCTTATTACCTTGGGCATCTTATTCGATTTAAAAAGCGCTTGTGTGTTTCAAAAAAGCGGCAAGGAAAAATATCACAGGGGCATCGCTTCCTTTGGAGAAAAAAAACCGGCCCTTGATCAATCAACGGCAGAAATCGGTGTCCTCTTGGAAAACATGGAAACAAAGAAAGGATCCGTATACATCAATGATCCGGATATCCTGCTCAAATCGGGCCTGCCAGCAGGCACGCAATCCTGTCATCTTTATCTGCTCTCTCAAAACAGAGACGCCGACATTGCCCTTGCAATCCTCGATACGGCATTGTCCGACGACGATGCGAAGATGATCGGATCGTTTTGTCAACAGGCCGGCGCTGCCCTGGAACACATGGCCTTGCAAAACCGTGTTGCCAAACAGAAAAAAACGATCCAATCCCTCTCGGATCTCCCAACCTTCGATCCGGGATTAAGACAAGGCGCACTTTATCGAACCCTATTGGACCATGCCACCCAGATCCTTGATGCGGAGCAAGGCTCGCTCATGGTCTTGGACGAGTCCAAAAACGAACTTTCCATCAAAGCGATGAAGGGAATAAATCCCTCCCTTTACACCCTATTCAACAAGAAACCGGGCGAGGGCATCGCCGGGCAGGTCTATGCATCCGGCAGGCCCCTCCTCGTGGAAAACATCCAAGAAGACAAACGGATCGCTTATCGAACCCGCCCGAGATATAAAACCGCCTCCTTTGTCAGTGTTCCCCTCAAAAAGAGCGATCAAATTGTCGGAGTGATCAATCTCTCCGATAAATTAACCGGTCAAACCTTTACCGATGAAGATCTGGGCCTCCTGCAGGCGATGGGAAATTTTATGACAATGGCCATGGAACGATCCGATCTTCAGGTACGGGCAGAGGAGTTAAAGGAAATCTCGATTACCGATCCCATGACCGGTCTCTTGAACCGCCGATATTTTCAAGAACGACTCACCGAGGAAATCGAAAGAACCCGTCGTCACGGCTTGCCGATTTGCCTTATGATGATCGATATCGACGATTTTAAGCAAATCAACGACAAATACGGCCATTTAATGGGAGATGAGGTCTTAAAGAGGGTGGCGCAAATTATCCGGAACACCATTCGCACCATCGACGTGGCCTCCCGCTTCGGAGGAGAGGAATTCACGGTTATCTTACCCCATACTAGCAAGGAAGATGCCGCGCTCATCGCGCAACGTCTCTGCAATTCGATTTCGGATGGAGGAGACTTCAAGAAAAAAGTGCTAGGTATGCAAAACGTATCCGCCAGTATCGGTTTGGCAAGTTTTCCGGAAGACGCGGATTCAATCTACGAGTTAATCGACAGCGCGGACCGAGCGCTCTACGAGGCAAAACACACGGGGAAAAACCGTGTCGTCATCTACTCCCGTTCATCGTAAAGCCCCTCGGTGCATCCTTCTTAAAATGAGAAAAGTGGGCTCCGAAAAAAAGCCACGGTTGCATCCCTAAATTGATCGACGACCCAGAACGCGATCGATTCCATACACACAGGTACCTCGGCGTTCGATCGTTATCAATCTTCCTCGAAAAGCGCAGAGACGAAGGCTTCAGGGTCAAAAGGGATGAGATCGTCCATCCCCTCCCCGACGCCGATATACCGAATAGGAACCAAAAACCGTTCGACGATCGGAACGACCACACCCCCTCTTCCCGACCCATCCAGCTTGGTCATGACAATCCCCGTCAGCCCAATTGCCGATTGAAAGTGCTCGGCTTGTGAGATGGCATTTTGGCCCGTCGTGGCGTCCAGCACGAGCAGCTTTTCATGGGGCGCTTCCGGGATTTGTTTGGAGATCACGCGGGAAATCTTTTTCAATTCCCCCATCAAATTGTGCTGGGTTTGCAATCGTCCGGCCGTATCGACCAATAGCGCATCAACCTTCCGTGCCAGCGCCGCCTGAACGGCATCGTAGGCAACCGCCGAGGGATCCGCGCCGTTTTGAAATCGAATCACATCGCACTGGGCGCGTTTCCCCCAAATGGCCAATTGCTCCCCAGCCCCGGCCCGGAATGTATCGGCGGCCGCCAAGAGCACCCTTTTGCCCTTGGACGTCCATTGCCGGGCTAATTTTCCAATCGTCGTCGTTTTCCCAACACCATTCACACCCATGAAAAGGATCACGCTGGGAGAAGCCTGGGAAGGAGGAATGGATGAAACCGGCTCAAAAATTGAGAGAAGCGCCGTCTTTAACAATCCCTTTAAGACGCCGGTATCCGAAATTTTTTCGCGCACGGCGCGTTGCCGAATATCGCCCACCAGACCTTCGGTAATCTTTACGCCCAGATCGGCGCCGATCAAGCGTTCCATTAATAGATCGAAGGTGTCTTCATCGATACGCTGTTTTCTAAGAAAGAGCGCATCCAGTCCCGATGTCAGAACACGACGTGTTTTCGCCAGTCCCTTGCCTGTTTTCCGCCAAAAACCATTCGTCATTTCATGCAACCAAAATATCAATCATGTGGAAACTTTTATACGATAAGATTGAGAGCGGGACCCCCCCCTTCGAATCGCATAACACTTTTAATAGAAAAAGCAGGCACATCCGAATAGAAGGCAATGCCAAAAAATGACGCTTCATCAGGGAAATCTGCCGCTGATTTTTTGTGATTCAAAGTCGTTTATAAAACCACGGGAATTTCTTGCTGAAGCGCCTTTTCAACTTCCAAACAAACCGGACGAATGAAGCATTTTAAACCGACGGGCTCCCGAAAAGCGTCTGAGGATTCAACGGCATTCCTCATCGAAAAAACAAGGCCTGTTCCTTCCACAGGTCGCATCGGAGCTTTTCTTTGGGTCGGATCGTCAGTGGGTTTCGGGCGCCATGGTTCGATCTTGAGTATGGATGCGATTGAATATCCACTTTTCTCGTCGCATCATCCTTGCTTCCTCTCGTGCCGACCGAGTATGGTCGTAGCCGAGAAGGTGGAGTATCCCGTGAATCAGCAGGATCAAGAGTTGTTCGTCCCATGTGCGTCGATAAAGTCGCGCTTCCTTCTTGACCATCTCCAGCGAAATCATCACATCCCCTAGGAAAAAGGGATGCAATGCTCCCCCAGGCCCTTCACGCATCGGAAAAGCAAGCACATTGGTCGGCCGGTCGACAAATCGGTAGGCCTTATTAAAAATGCGGATACGGCGGTTATTCACGAATACAAGCGATATTTCACCATGATGTATCTTTTGCATCGACAAAATAATGCGCGTCCAATCCAAAACCCGTTTTTCATCCAGCTGAAACTTCCGCTGTTTGTTTTGTATCGAAACCTGCATGCATTGGAACTCGGTAGACATCGAACGCTTATTCTTTTTCCTTCTCCCTTCCCTCGTACAAGGCATATGCTTTGACGATGTCCTGCACGAGACGATGACGCACCACATCTTTTTCCGTGAAATACGAAAATTGGATACCGGGAACATCCCGCAACACGCGCTGAATTTGAACCAAGCCGGACACACGCTCGGTCGGGAGATCGACCTGGGTGATGTCACCGGTAATCACGGCCTTGGAATGCTGGCCGAGCCGGGTTAAAAACATTTTCATCTGCTCCGAAGTGGCGTTTTGCGCTTCATCCAAAACGATAAAAGAGTCGTTGAGCGTGCGGCCGCGCATGAAGGCAATGGGGGCGATCTCGATATCGCCTCGTTCAAGAAGACGTTCGGCCTGCTCCACCTTCATCATGTCGTAAAGGGCATCGTAGAGGGGCCGCAGATAAGGGTTGATTTTCTCCACAAGATCGCCCGGAAGAAACCCGAGTCTTTCTCCGGCTTCCACGGCCGGCCGCGCCAAAATGATCCGGCTGACTTCTTTTTTCTGAAAGGCCGAAACGGCCATGGCCATGGCGAGATAGGTCTTCCCGGTTCCGGCGGGACCGATTCCGACAACGATGTCGTTTTTTCGAATATGGTCGATATAGGCCTTTTGAGCCGAAGACTTCGGCGCAATGGATTTTTTCTTTCCAAACAAGGAAATTGTATCCTGAGATGATTGACGCAAGACTTGCCGAGGCGTCCCTGCCGTCTCCGGAGCATGGGCCGATTCGATCGCGTAGCCGACATCCTCGGCCGCCAAGTGCATGCCCTCATTGGCCAGTTGCGAAAGATAGGTGATCGTCCGCTCCGCTTTCTGGACCGATTCAGCGTCGCCATCGACGATCACTTCCTCGCCGCGGGCCTTGATCTTGACGGAAAAAGCCGCTTCTATCATCTTAAGATGCCGATCATAACTTCCATATAACACAGCGGTATCCGTCCCTTTTTCAAGGGCGACCCTGCCGCGAACCTGTTTGTTCAAAGGAACGATATGACCTCGAATCTCACGAAAGCATGTCGATACAGCCGACGGTCTTTTTGATATTTCTTACAGCACCAGTAAATAGAGCACCTATAACGAGGGAAGGCCGGCGCTATGAGTTGAAAGAATTGTGCCTTTCGTCCCCGTGACGAAGCCGACTTGATCATCGAGGAAACGCACGCTTGTTAAAAATTGAAGCGTTTTCGTCACCTGTTGTTCCCATGTTTGACCGCCATCCGTCGTATGCAATACCGTGCCGGTCGCACCCACGGCCCACCCGACCCGATCGTTCGTAAAAAAGATGCCGGCCAAATACGAACGGACTTGGCTTTCTTGAGACTGCCAGTTTTGACCGCCATCCGTCGTCTTTAGGATGGTCCCACTGGCGCCGACGATCCATCCGACATCCGGATTCAAAAAAAATAAACTGTGCAGATCGCTGTTGGTCTCCATCTTACGGACCGACCAATTCCGGCCGCCGTTTTCCGTAAAGAGCAGCATCCCCTTTTGCGCGGCAATCCAACCATGATCGGGATCCGTAAACAAAACAGCATTCGACGTAATCCTCGATTCTCCTTTTGACTTCACCCAACGCGCACCACCGTCTTGCGTCGAAAGTAGGTTGCCCTTCACCCCGGTGACCCAGCCGTGGGTTCGATCAATGAACGAAACATGGGTCAGGTCCTTTTTAATCCCACTCGCTTGCAATTTCCAGTTCGATCCGCCGTCGATCGTGTGGAGGATCAATCCTTTGTCTCCCACGGCCCATCCCGTTTGGGGATCGATGAAAAATATGGAGACAATGGAGACCTTCGTCCCCGTTTCTTGAGGCAGCCAACGTCTCCCCCCGTCTTGGGTGTGAAGAATGATCCCCTTGCTGCCCCCGGCCCATCCTCTTTGGGAATCGATGAAGAAAAGCCCTCCCAGCGAAACGTCTTCGATGTCTTCCAGCGCGGCCCATCCACTGGGCACATCCTCGACCTGGGCGGATTCCTGGGGAGCGGGGCATCCCGCCATAAAGAGGATCAAGACGGCCCATATCATAAAACCAAATCGATTGAATCCAATCTTAAAACAAAACGGACAATCGGGAGTGGGAATTGTCATTTTATATTCAGTTTCGTCCAACGCGTTCCTTGATCGGCACCCTTAAACAAACCTTGCATTGTCCCTACAAAAACGGTTTGTGGCTGAGTGGGATGAACAGCAATCGTATTAACAGATCCGGGGGATTCCGAAAGGAATTGCCACGAGCCCCCGGAATCTTGCGATCGATAGATGCCGTCTTTATTTCCGGCATAAAGGATTTCGGATTGAATAGGATCTAGGGCAATGGAAGAAACAAAGGGGCTGGAAAAACTTTGACTGCGATGTTCCCAGGTTTGACCGCCATCCCCTGTTTTAAAAACCCCCTGATTGGTCGCCGCATAGATGATCTCCGTGGCCCTTCGATCAAAACGAATGGCATTGATGGCCCACGGCCGAGTCTCGGGGTTGATGATGCTCCATTGCCTGGCTTGATTTGTTGTTTTGTAGATCCCCTCGTTGGTTCCGGCAAGGATCTTCGCGCTATTGCTCGGATCGAAGGTCAGTGAAATGACAAAGCGATTCGCCATTCCCAAATTGGCCGGTTTCCATTCACTACCTCCATCCGACGTAAAATAGACTCCATGATTTGTGCCGATGTAAATCGTATTCCCTGCATTCGGATCAATAATCACCGCATTGACAGCCTGAGTGCCGACATTGTCGCTCAAGCCGCTACTCGCGATATTCCATTGACGACCGCTATTGATCGTCCTGTAAACACTGTCGCCATAAGAACCGGCATACACCACCGTTGTGAGGGAAGGATTCACGGCGACAGATGTAATATTATAGGTGGTCAAACCCTCGCTCATCTTTTCAAATCCGGCGCCCCCATTGCTGCTCTTATAAATACGCCCCCCTGTGGTCCCGATATAAATGATATTGGGATTGCGTTGGTTGAAAGCGACCGAAAGGACATTTTCTCCCCGATCGCATCCAAACAAAACCACAAAAAAAAGGCACCAAAGGGGCCGTAGAGAAAGAAAAACTTGCTTCATATTCGGCCTAAGGATTACGTCGGAATCGTAACATATCTCTTCTTTCAAAACAATTCCCACTCGAGTCACAAAGACCGAAAATTCCAAACCTTCCTAAGGCTTATAACAAAAACATTTTCAGATAATTGACGACATCAAATCCATTCTCCTTTTTGTATATCTCATTTCAGAAAACCACCCGATCTTCTGCACTGCCGATGCCACCCATTGAATTCCCACCGCCACCCCTCCCCAAAAAAAAACAATACGGATGTGGCAATGGAGCCCTAGAAGTTACTTGACAATTGTGTATTGTTTGATATCTTTGGACCATCTGCATGCCCGGCCACGCAAGACATGGGGCCGGCTGCAATGATTGATTGTCAACGGATTGAAGGGGGAAGTCTATGACAAAAAAACAAGCTCTGTTCGGGTCCCTTTTCCTCAGTATCATTATCCTTATGGAAAGCGGTCGTTTTATTTGGGCGGATGGCTTGGAAGAAGAAATGATTCCGGAAACCCCATTTAACGCACCCCCGCCTCCCTTAATCGAAAAGGAGCGCCCCATTTCTCCTCCCATAGACAGCGCAGAACCAAACGAACCTCCCGAAGCGCCGGCCCCGCCCGGCCCGGATTTTTGGGCGACCATCTCAAAGGGAATGATCCTCTCCAACTTCAAACCCGATGGCCAAATCGCCGCCTCCGAAGATCAAAAAGAAATGCTGGGACAAGGCGACATCGTTTACCTCACATCCAACGAAAGGCTTTTGACCCCAAACGAGGAATGGGTTGTCTACAAAGAAATGAGGGAGGTGCGACACCCTAAAACCGGCACCGAATTAGGGAATCTCGTTCACGTACTGGGGGTCGTAAAAGTACGGGATGTCGGAAGCAGTGTTTCGAAGGCCGAGATTGTAAAATCTATTTTCCCCATTTCAAAAAAAGACAAGATCGCCTCGCTAGATCGATTTGTACCGCCTCCACCCCAAACCTTCTTGCTCCCCGAAGACGGAACGGAGGGGACGATTGTCGAAGCAAGGGAAAACCGTGTAAATATCGCACAACATGATATCGTTTATATCGATCACGGCAATGAAGACGGTATCATCGCCGGCGACCGGTACGTGATCATCCATGGAGGAGAACGTGTCCCATTCGGCAATCGGACGCGGGAATCGACACCTGAAAACAACCTCACTATCCCTTATCGAAAAGTCGGCACCATGGTGGTGCTCGCCACACAAGAACGCACCGCCACCGCACAAATTCTCGATAGTATGGAAGCGATATCAAAAGGGGACACCATCCTCTATACTGCTGAATAACAGCGCCCACCCCAGACCGGCCCATTCAAACGGCATTTAAAAAACCCCACTGAACGGATTGCCGTATTGCCTTCAATTCCATTTATATGATAGGGTGCATCAACCAATGCGCCTGTAGCTCAATTGGATAGAGCGCCGGCCTCCGGAGCCGGAGGTTGGGGGTTCGAATCCCTTCAGGCGCACGATACATTTATTAAAATGGGCCGTTAGCTCAGTTTGGTAGAGCAGCTGACTCTTAATCAGCGGGTCGCAGGTTCGAGGCCTGCACGGCCCATCCTTTTAAAATATCGATACCATATTTAGGCCAATCAACCACACCGGGTAATGTCTTCGGTTTCGTCACCTCCTCATCTCGCGGCCAAGGGGATTGGGGCTAGATCGCGTCTGACGTGCTCAAGACTTTTTCGGCCCGCCTGCCCATGGATAGCCGCCAAACAAAGAGAATCCTGGAATATTCCAAACCCCAATAAAGATAGCGGAGGGAGTTTTCGCAGAAATTCGGGATCTTATTCGAAACAAGATCGGGGGTTTAAACGCGGACCTGCAATCGCCCCCCTTCATTCAAAGAGGAGATGTTCAAATGAATCATGACCGCAGCGACTCCAGCGATCTTCCCTAGCC
Source organism: Nitrospiria bacterium (assembly GCA_046756925.1). Classification (GTDB taxonomy): domain Bacteria; phylum Nitrospirota; class Nitrospiria; order SBBL01; family JAADHI01; genus JAJDBU01. Next base: position 16,671 of record JBHHXH010000020.1, on the reverse strand, counting down.
CATCGACATCGCATGGATATCCCGTTATTTTGCTACGGCACCTTACGATCTGCGCGGGTCATGAAGGCCGTTACAGGACGTGTATACACCGGAACCAAAGCCACCCTCAACCACTACGCCGTCTTTCGCGTCCGTGGCACCGCGTATCCCGGCATCCTCGCGGAAGAAGGCGCATCCGTCGAGGGCACCCTGTATCGAGGCATCACCGAAGACGTGATTCAATTGCTCGATCAATTCGAAGGTCCCCAATACCATCGAAAAATTCTTAAGATATCTCCAGACAAGCGCCAGGAAATCGATGCCTATGTTTATTGTATTCGTGACAACTGCGCTAGGATACGGAGTCGAGACCGGTGGGATTTCAGTCGATTTTTAAAGGACGAGATCGATCTTTTTCTAAAAGACCTTTCATCGGGTTGACGATGTGTCCATCCGACACATCACGAACGACACTCTCATGCCGTCCTAAAAAGGTGAGGCCGAGACGTCCCTATTCAAGACGTCTCGGCATTGAGATGAAAGACAGCAGATGTTTTATGGAAGACGCGGTGTCGGTGGTTTAAGAAGAGAAGTATTCTTTTAAACCATCGTCCGTCGGTTTCATCGACTTGTCCCCTTCTTTCCAGTTGGCGGGGCAAACCTCGCCGTGGTCTTCCGTGAACTTGAGGGCATCGACCAAGCGGAGTGCTTCGTCAATGCTTCGTCCCAACGGTAGGTTGTTGACCACTTGGTGCTGAACAACGCCGCTCTTATCGATCAGAAACAAACCACGAAGGGCAATCCCGGCATCCTCCAGCAAGACATCGTAATCACGCGAAATCGTCTTATTGAGATCGGATACGATTGGATAGCTCACGCCCTCGATGCCGCCTCGGCTCTTCGGTGTTTGCAGCCAAGCCAAGTGAGAAAACCACGAATCGATCGACACGCCGACCACTTGAACATTTCTCTTTTCGAATTCGTTCAGTTTTTCCTGAAAGGCATGCAATTCGGTCGGACAGACAAAGGTAAAATCCAAGGGATAGAAGAATAAAACAACATATTTCCCCCGAAGATCCGACAACTTAAATGCATCAATGACCTCTGTTCCTTTCACTGCTTTCGCAGTAAAATCAGGTGCTTCCTTATTCACCAATACCATCTTTTATTCCCTCCCTACATGAATGATGGGTGCTTCGGCAACCCGATATGCCCTTAAGTGAAATGACATGATTATCACGCACTGTTTTGAAATCTAGCCGATCCCTCTCGTCTTTGTCAACGAAAAATACGCGAACCGGCCCGTCGGAACAAGCATTTTAATGAAACGCAACCCGAGCCCGCATGAAACCATCGAAGGGTCCGATCGTTCCCCTTGAAAACCATCGAAAACCGTCCCTTCAGCCCACGATTATAGGGGCCTGTCGCGATATTTCGGCTTGCATTGGCATCGAAAACCATGTTACGTTTTTTTCCTCCCCGGAGATGATATGCGCGCAAAATCCGTTCTTTACGTTTTCCTCCCCTGCAAAAAGGTATATCCTTTAGGGATTACCTACCTGGCCGGCGTGCTCCATGCACGACATCCCGACGCGCCCCAGAAAATATTGGACCTCTCACTCATCCCATCCCGCCGACGCAATGCGGCGCTTCTGGATACGATATCCGCGTTTCAGCCCGATCTCATCGCATTTTCTTGGCGGGATATCCAATTGTTCGCGCCCCACGAAGGAGACGGCTCGCTTCAATATGCCTTCGATTTTTACTACTCCCTCAACCCCATCAAGAAATCGGCCGCGGCCCTGCAGGGGCTGCGCTCCCTGTGGCTCTATTACAATAATTTGCGGGAACATCTCGCTTATTTTCAACTCATTCGGAAAAAACATCCGGGCATACAAATGGCGGTCGGCGGAGGCGCTTTCTCGGTCTTCTCTAAGGAGATTATCCGACGGCTCCCCGAGGGCGTCATTGGCATCGTCGGAGAAGGCGAAGACGCCCTCCTGAATATCTACGAAGGACGTTCTGTCATGCATGACCGATCGATCTATCGGAAGGGCAACGAAATTACCACAGGGGTACAGGATGCACCCGTAAAAATCGATAGCACCTTGCAAGATCCCGTCTACATCGAATCGATCTTCCCACAGGCAAGCGCCTTTAAAGGAGAGGCGATCGGCATTCAAACCAAAAGGGGCTGCCCATATGACTGCCAGTTCTGCCTCTATACCTATATTGAAGGAAAGCGGGTCTATACGCGCCCAGCGGAAAATATTGTCGATGAGATGAAACGGTTTTACGACCAATGGGGCGTTCGTCGATTTTGGTTCGCCGATGCCCAGTGGATTCCGGGTTCGAAATATTATCCCCACTGTATTGAAACCTTAGAGCGGATTATCGCAAGCGGAATGAAAATTACCTGGGGCGCTTATATTCGAACCAGCTTGATCACCAAAGACTTGGCCCGGCTCATGGTCGCCTCCGGCCTCGGGGATACCGAGGTGGCGATCACCTCCGGCTCTCAAGCAGTGCTGAATGGTTTGAAAATGGGATTTAACCTCGAGAAACTTTATGAGGGCTGCCGCTACCTGAAAGAGGCTGGATTTAAAGGAAGAGTCATTCTCAATTACTCCCTCAACGCCCCGGGTGAAACCGAGGATTCGCTCATGGAAAGCATTGCATCCTATAAAAAAATCATCTCTATCTTGGGGGAAAAACAGGTCTACCCCGCCCTCTTCTTCCTTGGGATACAGCCGAATACAGGACTGTCGGAACGGCTGGTTTCGGAAGGTTATCTCCCCAAAAATTACGACCCCTTATCCATGAATCCACTGATGATCAAAAAGCTACTGTACAACCCCGCTCCTTTCGGCCGGATGATAACAAAGGCTTGTTTAAAAGCATGGAAGGAAAAAAGTCCTCCTGCGCTTGACCCCATGCACAAAAGCGCAAAGACCGACTACGCGGACGACTCCATCGCCAATGTTTTCGAAGGCAACACCGGTCGCGCGGCCATGCTCAACCTCGAAGATGCATTGCTCGCACGCGACCTGAAATCGGGAGCATCGAAATAAGGTTCTGATCACCTCCGCCGCTGCGGGCAAACGGGCGGCTTTAAATTCCACGACTCCACATAAGGGAAAATCCTTCCCCTTGAATTGACGTTTTTCCTTAGATATAATCGCCTCGCCATCGATGGTGTCATGTGAAGAGAAAGTCAATCATGCCGAAAGTCACATTTTACCCGGAAGGAAAAAGCGGGGAAGTGCCGTCAGGTACATCCCTACTCGATGCCGCCGATAAACTGGGAATCTCCATCAACCACGATTGCGGAGGGTTTGCGACCTGCAGCACTTGCCGTATCCTCATTGTCGAAGGCGCGTCCCACCTGACCGAGATCGACCTAGATGAAGAAAACATGCTTGAAGAGGCAGAGCTTCCTGCGCCATTCCGTCTATCATGCCAGGCAAAAATTCATGGGGACGTCGTCACGCGGATACCGGACGCAGAGATGAAGTGGGATCAAGAGGCCCTTCAACACCTCGAGAAACAACCCGTTAAAATCCGTCAGATGATTCGGCTGGTGGCCGAAACGCAAGCGAGAAAAAAAGAAGTATCCACCATCGATTCCGAGCTTTCAAAGTTGCTGATTAAAGAAGCCATGGACCAAATCGAATCAACGGCGGGCGATCCGAATCAACTGAGCGCCTTGATTAAACAAGCTTACGAGATACCGTAACTTTCCATAGATAAGGAGGAAGTCCCATTGATGGTTCAATCGTCCCATCCTGGAACAAAACGCATGCCTTTTACCCAGCTAACATATGGACCTTTTAAGAGGAAGGGTATCCTTTACGCGGCAAGGCTTTTTCTCGCATGGGGCATCGTTGCAGCAGTCGGTCCTTCGCTTGCTTATCCCCAAGATAGACCACCCAATCTACCCGAGGGAGTAGAATACTATGCAAATGAAGGTCACCAACATATCTCGGAAGGCAAGCGTGCCTTTTATAAAACCGATCCCCCCACTTCAGGCCCGCACGATCCGAGATGGCTCCCGCCCAGTATCTACGAAGCCGAAGAAACCCGCCCGGAACTCTTGGTCCACAATCTCGAACACGGGAATATCGTGATCTATTTTGATCGATCCGGCCTATCGAAACCCGATATCGCGTGGCTGAGCGAATTGACCCATAAACACATCGGTCAATGGGATGGCGTTTTAATGGTCAGCAGGGACGACAAAAAACATCCGATCATACTAACCGCTTGGCGTGCGATACTCCGTTTGGAAAAACTCGATCAGGATCGCGTGCTCTCTTTTGTCGATTTTTTTCGAGGTCGAGGACCCGAAAACCAGGTTCGTTGAAGAAGGACAAGGCCAGAACATCTTCTGTTTTGGTCCAAAACCTTCCACCGATCATACACGCGTCGAAAATTGAAACAAGAAGCTATAAAAAGTATTTTCCAACGTCGATCTTGTACTTGGTCGCATTGATCACGTTGACGATTTCGTAGCGTGGGCGCCCCAGGCGGTCTTCTTCCGTAAGGTCCACGAACTTTTCGGGAACCTCGTTCCCGGATGCATCCATGATCACCCTCACCCGCGGACAATCCCCCTTCTCCGGATTCGGATTCGAAGCAATAATCACGCCGATCTCCTTCGTATTGAGCACGGCCAGGGTCCCAATCGGGTAGACGCCGATGGCATTCACAAAGAGCTTCATCAAGACCGGATCGAAGGCCTTGCCCGATCGGGACAACATAAACCGCAACGCCTTGTCGGGTGGAAACGGTATTCGGTTATAGACACGGGAAGAAGTCAAGGCATCATAGCAATCGACAATAGAAACAATACGGCCGACCAGGCTTAACTTTCGTTTGGTCGCGAGTTTGGGGTAACCGGAGAGATCGTAGTTGAGATGATGTTCGAAGGCGCCGATCGCTACTTTGGTGGCCATTTCGTGGATGCCCTTTAAACTCACCAGCTCCTTCACGGACATAATGGGATGTTTCTGCATGATGGCCCATTCTTCCGGGGTAAATTCGGAGGGTTTATTCAGGATCTCCAGGGGAATATCGAACTTTCCCAAATCGTGAAACAGGGCGGCCATCCCCAGTTCGCTGAGGCTCATTTTCCGGTACCCCAGTCGTTGTCCGATGGCGAGGGCCAAGATACACACATTGACCGAATGATTATAAGTATATTCGTCATGGCTCCTGAGATTGGTCAGCCCCAATAAAGTCGAATCTTCTTGAAGGATGAGATCGACCATCGATTGCACGACCCGCTTCGATCGCTTGAGGCTGACGGCCTGCCGAAGCTTTAGGCTGCTCATTACTTCCGAAACGGCGCCAACCGTTGTCACATAGGTTTTCTTGGCCAGCTCCTTTTTATCCTTAAAAATATCGTAGAGCTCCTCGTTTTCTTTCTTTTCTTCGTAGAGTTCCACGATTGGGTTTTCAATGTGCGCCCCCGATAATTCGGATCGAAATTGCTTAAACGGCTCCGGATGCTCAAAGTCAAAGCTCGAGAAGATTGTGCTGAATTTGACGATCTCCTCCCGCTTGATGCCGCGTGAAAAAATAATACTGCCGATCTCTCTTTTCTTCATTTCATCGACGAGATACATCAAGTTATTGAATCCATCGATGTCGATCTTTAATCGGGTATCGCCTAGGAACAGGAAATCCCCCTCCAAATTCAACTCCACTTCCGATAGGTTCGAGAAGAGCGCAAGCAAGGTGTTATAGACCTTTTCCACCGGTTGATCGAATGCCACATTTCCCGGATTATGAATGAGGGAGGTTCGAATCAATATGGCCAGCTGAATCACCAAGCGCTTTCCGACTTGGGCAATTTCTTCATCGTATCCGTGCATGTTCTCTCCGATTAGGGGCCCAATTGGTTCAACGCTTTTTGGCAGGCCTCTCGAATTTTTTTATTGCCGGAATCGCTGCCGTCGAGGAGGGCTTGAATCGCTTGGGGCGAGCCGATTCTCTGCAGGGCGACGACGGCGCAGAGACCCCGCTCCTCGAAATGGAGGCTCCTGAAAAGGCTCCAGCGTTTTTTGACGTACTTGTGCATCTCGGGGACAACCGCGTCGCCTCCAAGTTGAGCCACGGCGGCATAAATTTCTTTTTTTTCGTAGAGCGCCTTTTGATCGAAATCCTTCGAACCGATCATCTCCAGAAGGACGGATAGGCCCTCCTTGATTCCTTTTTTTGCCAAGCTCTTGATGGCGTAAACCCGGTTAGAAAGATCAGGATCAGGAAGGAAATCCAAAAACAATTGGTGCGCACCCGGATGATCCATGCTGTCGAGTACATGGAGGACTTCCTTACGGACCTTGATTTCTTCATGTTGAATAAACCGAGGCAGGTATTCGATGGCGCGTTCGTTCCCGATCTTGCCGATGATATAAATAAGATTTCGAACCAGGTACCAGCGCTCATCATCCAATTTAACGGCAATCGCATCGAAATTTCTCCGGCCGATTGCCGTCAGGACATCACAGATGGCTCGCCTCGGTTTCATGGTATTGACCACGCCCAACAATTCCACAAGCGGAGAGATCACACTCTCGTCCAACAAAACCATGAAAGACACGAAATCTTCCGTTTGCTCTGTTGAGATATGATTGATGACCGGCGCCAAGTCCAGTATTCGCTGAGGTTCTCCGGCGCGCGTGATTGCCTTTTGAACCAGGTCGACAAACTCGGTTTTCAGGGCTTTGGCGGGATCGATCATTTCTCCATAAAAAACCAGAATTTTCTTCGCATAGCCGAAATCCCCGCGATACATCAGCTTTTGAAGGATATCATCGAGCACATCCAAGACATCCGAAAATATCACCGGATCTTGTTCGATACGGAGAATGTCAAAAAGCATTCCTTCCAACTCTTCAACAATGTCGATTTCTCTTTCCCAGCGAAGCTCACGCTTAATCGAGTTGATCTCCTCATCGGTCAATTTAAAAATATGCAGAGAGGGAATCTCGATCCCCTTGGGCGCCAAAGCGCCCGGCGCGACTTCGGCCTCTTGCGTATAGACGGCCCGAAGCTGTTCCGCGGAGGGAGGCTTCGGTTTCAGCTCCTTGCAATCCGAGATCTCGCTTACATCTCCCTCCAGTTCATCGACGACGATATATTGAATATGGGAAAAATGTCTTTCCCATAATAAGGTGACCATGTCGTCGTCCTCCCCCTCTTCACTCGATTCCTTTCCCAGCACGTTGAGAAAATCGATTAATTCTTCTTTGTCGATCCCTGGAAGAAAGGAAATCTCCCTCAAACCGTCGATATATAATTTAAAAGCGATGCTTTCGAGACGGTCTGTGTTTTCGTATACAATTTCACCCGAGCAGTGGATTTCGAATCGCTTCACTCTGAGACGAAGCGCACCGAACCCTTCGTGGAAGGCTTGCATCTTCTCGTGCAAAAGATTGATGAATTTTTGATGAATGGGATTGTTCGGAAGGTAAATCTTTAAGGTCTTTGCAGTCTTGGTCAGATTTTGAAGGACCTCCTTCGCCGCCTCGATCGCTTCTTCATCGGTGTCGTCCACTTTTTCATATGGATCACTCCCTAAATTCTCCATAAGCCCCTCTAAATCATCGATAAAAAGTATATTATAGGGATATGTTTATGTCAAAATACGACCCGTCCATGTGATGTTTTCGATACGAACATGAGCATGGATCGATCAAAGAGCAAAAAGCATAGACCATTAAACCATAGGGCAGTAGAGAAAATCCCCAGAAAAAATCAGTGCATTGCTTTTCGTTATCGAATGTTGTTATTGGGGATTTAGGGGGATGGGCAATCGGTTTGGCTGGACAGACGGGTATTGTTGGATTTCATCTTCATATAAACTGTTCGGCCCATCTAATGACACGGTCATTTTTTGGAATATAAAATGGGAAATGCCAATGGCTTGCTCATCCCCATTCCCTCAAAAGCGTATCGGCCACAATAAAATGGTCCGCGGAGTATCCTCCAAAACGTCCGCTTCGGTGGTAAACACCCTGGACAATGACGCGATTATTGACCACATTGTAAGGGGGAAAATCACTATAAACCGTGACTGAATTATCCCCCTCCCCAATTTCCGTCTTTACAAATTGTGATCCCATACGGCCGCGCATCGACACAGCGGATCGCGCCCAACCCATCACCACAATTCGTTTACCGTCATATTCCTCACTCAGCTCGGAAATATCCACCAAAAGGGGCAGCTCCTTCGCCAAGATTGTGAATGTCATTAGGAAGAGCACAGACATGACCATTAAAAAGGTCAGTGTCAGAAATCGATTGATGTGTTTCATTGTGTTGCCCTCCAATATTATTGTACCACTAAATTCGAAATCGTGAGGGATTGCCTCCACAAACCGGTTGAATCCCTGTATTTTCGGCTTATCTCCACCTGGTGGAGATCTCTATGGGCCAATACTCTATCTATCGGCAAAACCACGAAAAACCTTGACTGTTTAAAGGCACTCGCATGTTTTTCCCGAACAAAACACGAGTCGCCCTATGCCCAAAGAAAATCGTTTGAGAAACAAAACGAATTCGATAGAAGAAAGAAAGGGGCTTGAAGACCCCACTGGCGATGAGTATGGATAGTAGGAGAAATTTTCAGGACACGGAAACGAACGAACCGGAAGGATTTAAATAACGAAAATCGTAAACGGAGGGCAATCCTACCGATCGACAAGGAGTGCCATCAACACGGCTTCACTGTTTTCTTATCTTTGAGTCGTGATGCCCCAGAGGAAGTCTTTTTCCGAAAACGACAAAGAAAAACGCCGATCAACGATGGCCGCGCCCCCGGGTCGGAATGGCCTCGAGCAGCCGCAAACGTTTCAGTTTATATTTAAACGTACTCAAGGGAACACCCAACGCTTGTGCAGTGGCCCTGCGATTCCAGTGTTTTTTTTCCAGGGTTCGCAAGATCAAGCTTTGTTCAAAAGCTTCAATCGCTTTTTCGAGAAGCTTTCCGTCTTGTTTTTCCTGCAAGCCGGTAAGCCGATACTCTAACGGAATATGCTCTTTCAGAATCGTATCTCCATCGATCAAAGCCACCAAACGCTCGATTAAGTTTTCAAGCTCTCGAATATTACCGGGCCAGTCATAGGAAGAAAGGGTTTCAATGGCTGCCTGGCTGACTTTTTCTATGTTTTTATTAAATCGTTTGTTATAACGTTTTAGAAAAAATTCGATCAACTGCGGAAGATCACCGATACGTTCCCGCAAAGCGGGTAGCTTGATCGGAATCACATAAAGTCGATAGAAGAGGTCTTCGCGAAACGACCCCTTTTGAACCGCATCGTAAAGGTTCACGCTGGTCGCGGCAATCAATCGGATCTCCACTTTATTCGTTCTGGTGCCGCCGACACGTTCGACATCCCCTTCCTGGATAACACGCAGCAATTTTCCCTGCAGCTCGTAGCGAAGGCTGCCTATTTCGTCCAAAAAGAGCGTCCCGCCATTGGCGATTTCGAATTTTCCGATGTGTTGACGGTATGCCCCGGTAAAAGCGCCTTTCTCGTGACCGAACAGGGTGCTCTCCATTAAGGTTTCAGGCACGGCCCCCAAATCGACCGTGACAAACGGTTTGTTGGCGAGTGCACTCTTTTTGTAGATATATCGCGCAAGAATCTGCTTTCCGGTGCCACTCTCTCCCGTAATCAACACCGTCACAGGAAGCGGCGCGATTTTATGCACCAGCGCGTAGATCTCCTGCATTTTTTTACTTCGGCCGGCAATAAAATCCGCGTTTAAAAACTGCTCCATCTCGGAGCGAAGGTACATCAGCTCCCGCGTGTCCCGCTGATGTTCCACCACCTTATCGACCAGGGTCAATACTTCATCATACTCGAAAGACTTCGTGATGTAGTGATAGGCCCCTCGTTTAACAGCCCGGACAGCCGTTTCGACCTCTTTCACCGCTGAAATCATCACGACTTCGATATCGGAAAATTGATTTTTAATTTCTTGAAGCAGATCGAGTCCATTGACATCCGGTAGGAGCACGTCAAGGAGAACGATTTGGACATCATGTTCTCTCATCAATGACAGCGCCGCATCCCCGCTTTCTGCAGCCAGCGTGCGGTAGGATTTACTTAGAATCAACTCCAGCGTATCGCGAATGCCTTCATCGTCATCGACAATAAGGATCGTTGTGGTATTTTCAGTCATCCTCATCCACCTCTTCTTCTCAATTGCCGTTCTTTAATGAAGTCTTTAATTGTAAAATAAATTTAACGGTGGGCGTATGAAAACGAAACCGTGAAGTGGCGATAACGATCGAACTGCTTCTCTTCATGTACACCTCCCCCATCCATGGGTAAAGTTTCAAGGAACTGAACATCCCCTCAATCATGTGGAAGGATACGATAAACGGTTTTATCTTTCAACTGTCACCGCCGGATCCCGAACGGCTTACGGGATTCAACCGAACCCCAAGGGTCAACCCGATTCAGACAAACGATATTCGAGGATCTCGATTTCATAACCGTCCGGATCGTCCACGAAAGCCATTTTTTTTCCGGAATTGAATTTCTCGCGCCAACCCTTCGGCCAGATTTTAATGCCGGCATGCTCAAGCCGCTGACAGGCCGCCGCCAGATCGGGCACGCCAAAAGCCAAGTGCATCAGGTCTTCGGGAACGTTCAAAACATAATCCGCAGACCAAGCCAGCTCCAGGAGATGTGCATTTCCGGGGAGTTCCAAAAGGGCAACCCGGTTGCCGGAAGGAGAGCGCTCCGTGCGTTTTTTCAAATAAAAACCGAAATGCCGGCAATAAAATACGATGGATCGCTCCAGATCCCCGACACGAATACGGGTATGCAGCAATTTCATCATGGAAATATCCTTACACCGGAGTCTATTCAAATGATGGATAATAGTACGATCCGGATCGGATTCGCAAGGGCGCTCCATAGCGCCGGAAATTCTAGAACCCGAAAACTATTCGGATATACCTATTTTTTCGAGGAATTTTGCGGTTTCGATATGTTCGTTTTCGGCGGCTAAAAAAAGAGCGTTCTGGCCGTAGCGGTTTTTTATATCCCACGCGGCGCCTTTGCGAAGCAAGATCTTGACGACTTCGAGGCGGCCATACTTCGCGGCCCACATCAAGGGCGTCCACCCGTCTTCGTTTTTTGCGTTGTAGTCCGCTCCATGGACAAGGAGGCGCCTCACCAAGTCAACACGCCCTTTCATCGCAGCCAGCATCAAGACCGTTTCTCCCACCGAGCCTTGCGCCTTGGCGTTGCCCCCCTGGGCCAATAAAAGCGTTGCCGTGTCGCCATGGCCATTCATCACAGCCAGCATCAAAGCGGTTTGACCCACGGAATCCTTGGCTTCGATATCCGCGCCCCGCGCCAATAGGACCTTTACAATATCGGTTCGTCCGTTGGATGCGGCAAATAAAAGCGCCGGCCAGCCGGCCTGATTGGTTGCATGAAGATCGGAACCTTTGTCCAATAACGCTTTTAAGGTCTGTCCATGATTGTGTTTTGCGGTGAGCATCAGCGCCGTTCTTCCCAAATAATCCTTTGCTTCGATATCCGCACCGTGTTTTAACAAGACCTCGACCATGGCCGTGTCTCCTTCCCAGGCTGCTTCCATCAAAGCGGTTCGATCGTCCAGGTCTTTCAGGTTGACCTTCGCACCCTTTGTCAATAAGGTTTCGGCGGTTTCCGTGTGACCCTGGAGGGCCGCCTCCATCAGGGCCGTACGTCGATCATCATCCCTGATGTCCGGATCCATTCCCGCCTCTAAGAACAACTCCACGGTGGAGAGATCCCCATCCTGCGCGCTCCAAATAAACTCGGATGCATCGAAAGGAATACCCCGTTTTTCCAATGCTTCATGCGCCGCGTCTGGATTTTTTCCGTAGGTCGAAAGCGGGTTCAGACACAATACGAATAAGATGCTTGCCGTCAGTTTACGAATCATCTCCGACCCATTTCCTCCCTGTTACCATTCAAGCCTTACCTGTAAAGTATTCTACTGATCACCCTGCGCCTGTAGTAATTTGGCAACAGCCCGGTGCGCATACTTTCTCGCAATGCCTTCGGCGCTGAATCCATCGACTGTGATCACATTCACATCCGCGCCATGGTCCAATACTGCACGAAAAATGGTCTGATCAGCACTCATGGAATCCAGCATCAGTGGGGTCCACCCCCGCGATTTTTTGCATTGATATCCGCGCCACTCGCAAGGAGTGTGTTCACCATCCGGTGGTGTCCGTGAACGATGGCATTCATCAATGCCGTTCGTCCTTTCTTGGATACCGCATTGACATCCGATCCAAAAGCCAACAAAGCCTGTACGATATCCGGATAAGCGCTGAGAGCAGGCTCCATCAAGGCCGTTCTGCCTCGGCTGTTTTTCGTATTCGGGTCGACACCCGCATCCAACAAACGTCGCACAGCAAGCGTCTTGCCTGATTGAACGCTTTCAAGAAACACATGGTCTCTGGAAGTGCTTGCGATCTGTTCCGAAGGCGTATCGAAGGACCCAGGTCCGCGCCCGGCGCCGGTCCCTAAACCCAGGAATAAGACAAGGATAAATGGAAATCCAGCTAAGACTTCAATCTTGTATTGCATCTCCTTCTCTTTAAACCGTGCCGAGACCGAGCTGCACCGGTGCGAAGTGTTTTTTAATTGAGGATGTCAAACGTTTTCCATCGCCGCTTTGGTCTTGGTGAAGCTTTATGCACTGTGTTTGATGTCGATCTTCAACTTGCCCACGATGTCGATCAGGTCCTCACCCATTTTCGCCAGGCGTTTCGAAGCCGACAAAACGTTCGTCCCTTCGTCCTCCGTGCTCTTTGAAGCCCGCATGACTTGATCGATACTTTCCACCGCGCCGCTACTCCCTTCCGCCACCTTTGAAATATTTCGGCTGACTTGGGCAATCCGTTTCGTTTGTTCCCCGATCGCCATCGAAATCGTTGTGGCGATTTCATTGATCTGCGCGATGATCTTTCGAATCTCCGACACTTCCGTCACGGAGGACATCGCATCCGACTGGATGGCTGAGATACGCTGACGGATATCGTCCGTTGCCTTGGCGGTCTCCTTGGCCAAACCCTTGACCTCTCCCGCCACAACGGCAAAGCTTTTTCCCGACTGTCCGGCGCGGGCCGCCTCGATCGTGGCATTCAGTGCCAGTAAGTTGGTCTGTTCTGCAACCGATGTAATGAATTTCGTCACCTTTCCGATTTCTTCACCAGACCGTTCAAGCTTGAGCATGATTTCGTTGGCCGACTCGGCCATCTCGACCGCCTTCATGGTGATCTCAGTCGCTTTTTGGACACTCTGACCGATTTCATCCGTTGTAGACAAAATTTCTTCGGATGCAACGGTAATGGTTTGGATGTTATGGTTGTTTTCCTTGCTCACGGTCGAAAGACTGTTCGCCTGTCGGCTGACTTTGATTGAATTATCACTCATGCGCTCACTTGAGGATGTCAAGGACTCCGAGGTGGCAACAACCGATTCGGCCGTCTTGGCAAGGGTTGCCTCATACTGTAATTTCTGGTCATTCGCTTCACAAAGCCGCTCGACCATTGCAGAAAAACTCTGCACCAGCACACCCACCTCATTCCTTTTGCTGACCTGAATGGGTTCGACATGAAGATCGCCGGCGGCAATGGCTTCCGAGGCCCGCATCAATTTTCCGAGCGGAACGAGAATTTCCTGCAATAGAAAAAAACTGATGAGCGCCGTCACCAAACCGAAGATCACGCCGGGGAGCAAAATCGTCCTTTGTATCGTATCGATAAATTCGGTGGCTTCATCCTTCGAAAGCTGCAACAAGTAATAGCCCTCCGCACCACCCCCCTTACCGTCCCCCAAAGGGATCCGGGTCGCAATATAGTCCTGGTCATCGACAACCCATTCAAAACCCTTTCCCTCGGGGTCTTTCTCGGATTTTCCAGAGGCATCGGTCGGCCGTTTTTTCAGCTCGGACGCAAGTTTCTGACGTCTGTCTCCAGACCAGGCGGAAGCGATGAGTTGATGATCGAAGATAAAACTGGCCTCGCTTTTGGTAATGGTGTCGAGAAGCGCCGTTTCCTGATCGTCGATTCGAAAACCGACCACAACCGCGCCGAAAACCCGATTCCGGAAAAGCACCGGGATCCCCGTCACGTGATAGATTTGGTCTTCCACAATCAACAGACCGGAAGTTTCATTTTTTTTTAAAGCGGATTGAATCACGGGGTGCGACAAAGAACCGGCCCCCTGTGTCGCCTGATCCGTTCTGGCCAATATTTCCCCTGCACCATCGGTGATGATAAAAAGATCGTTTCCGATCTTTTTCTGAAGATCCTCGGCCAATAGCCGAATCGTCGGACCATCCTGGGTCCGGAGGGTGGCCTTAAAGAAGGGAAGAGAGGCGAGCAAGCGGGTTTCCCGAACACGGAGCGTTTGAAATTCCTGGAAGGCGTTTCTGGCCTCGTCAAGATGGTTTTCCAAAGTCACCGTGGTCGCACGATCCACAATGGTGCTGACGGTGAAGAGAATGGACACCACCACAGAAACAACCACACCAACCATGAGCAAGGGAATTTTGTATTTTAGCCGAAGCGTCATATACCTTTACACAATCTTTTGTTGGCGATCGGATGCCTGTTTATTGCGCGGCGCCCAGTGAAAAATCGATTTCGGTTTTCGAGTCGGCGGTGACTTCGACCGTTTGACTCACGACCGTATCCGGATTCAGAAAAGCCTTGATACGGTAAGTCCCTTCGGGAATCCCCGAAATCTTGTAGCCGCTTTGTTTGGCGATGCTGAAATAAGGATGATCCATCACGAGAATATACGCGTACATGTGCTCATGAATATCGCAAAATACTTCCACGACACCGGGTTGCCGCATCAACACCCGTTGTTCCCGTCCGGGACCGTAGGGGCCGAAATCGAAAGGATTGGAGGGAGAAAAAGAAAACGCGTTATGAAAAACATCGTCGTCGTTTGGAAATTCGACGGTCGTGCCTTTTAAAACCGGAAGCGCAGTGGGTCGAAAAAACTGGTCATGTTGAAGAATCTCAGGATTCCGAAGGGGCGGTTGAAAGGACCCTTTAAAGTCCCCTTCAAGATAAATCACTGCAGTCTGATCTTGCTCCCCTAAAATGGTCACCTGACCGGCAATCGTTCCCGCGTTTGCCTCCCAGGCGAATACCAAAATAAATAGAGACCAAAATAAAATTCGCATTTTAACCCTCCCTTTCCCCGAAAACATCCGCATCGTCCCTTTAAAGAACGCCGGAGAATATTTGTCATACAACAACGGTCCTCGCCGCCTCGGGCAGCCGACTCGAAGAGACCCTACTGAGGCAATTGAGGAAAGACCACTTCGGGTTGCCTTCCCGTTAAGCTCTTTAAAAAGACCAATAGGTCCTTCTTTTCTTCGGCATTGAGGTTCAAAGGCTTCATCTTGGGATCCTTATCCGGATCGGTCCCGCCGCCTCGATCGTAAAAATCCAGCACGTCTTCGAGTGTTTCAAAAGCGCCGTTGTGCATGTAGGGCGCCGTTAAATCAATGTTTCTTAAAGAGGGCGTTTTAAACGCACCTTTGTCCTCCAAGGCCTTCGACCCTTTCTATCGGGATGGGGAATTTTTTAGAAAAAAAAGGAATGATCGGAAATGAAGCGTAGAAAAATCAGAAAAAAGAGATGTTCAATACGACCCATATGGATTCTAAAGATCGAATATAGCGATTTCATACGTGCAGCCAAAGCCGGGAACGCCCAGCCTTCGAAAACACCATGACCTACCAAAATTCAAGCCCGAAACCAACATAACTGTCTTTTTGATGATAAGTAGAGAGCTCCTTGCCATAACCATCGAAATAAAACATCGTCAACGGAATCTCTAAGAATCGGATGGTTGCCTCCAATTTATAGGAGACATTCTTTAAGTCTTCAACACTGTGGGTTCCAAAACGAAATTGCGCGGACAGGCGAATATCCCGATTGTAGTGATAACTGAACATCGACCGAAAACCGTTGAAATCCCGAACATCGGGTTGCCTCGCAACATCCTTCCAAAAGATGGCATCCTCTTTCCGGTCGATGGCGCCCATGGCCTGGCAATCGCAAAAAATCCTGATGCGCGTATCAATATACAGCGTCCCTTTGGGCATGGGATGAGTGAATTGGGCCTCAAGTCCCAGATAATCCCAGCCCCGGCTCACGAAATCCTCGGCGTTTTCCGTATTCAGGAAGGTCTCCTTGGTTTCGATATGCTGGCCATTCGATTCGTGGTGCCAACCGACCTTGAGATTTTCCAGGCCGAAAACGCCCAAGCGCTCAAAACGGTTCACAAAGACAAGCCCCGGATTTTGCCGACGAGAGATGATGGGAGAGGAAAACCGCGATCCGAAAAAGAAATCGTATTTTCCGTTATAGGTAAAATAAATCGTCTTTTGACCCCTAAAATATCGATCCATCCACGCGATGGAATCCTTAAACAAACGATACTTGATCGAAATAAAAAACTCCTCGTGCGATTCATCGTCGAAGGCATGCACAAGATAGGACGGCTCGTTGCCGGTCAACAAGCGTTCGTAAGCGATCTTCTCGCTCTGGGCGGATGCATTTGAACAAATGAGGATCGCGAGCACACCAATCCAAAAATGACCCTTGTTCACATCATACGCCTCAAACAATTCAGACTA
>JBHHXH010000019.1:0-37323 GCA_046756925.1 Nitrospiria bacterium | reverse complement strand
TTTCTTGGCCGTGTCCATCGCTTTTCCGGTTGTCGAAGGAGAAAGGAGAAAGCCGTTGATTTCTTGTGAATGACTTGTCGCAAATGCATCGGAAATCGTTCAAAAAAATACTGGTAATCCGTAACGATAAAGTGGGAGATTTTATGTTGGCTTATCCCAGTTTTGCTTTGTTGAAAGCGAACCTCCCAAACGTGACCGTCTATGCACTGGTGCCGTCTTATACGCGCGCGCTGGCGGAAGCCTGTCCTTGGATCGATCGATTGCTGATCGATCCGTCGCCGCAGGGTCGGTGGCCCTCAGGGTATCGTCTTGCGAAGGCCATCCGGGACGAAAGGATCGATGGCGTCATCTCTTTGTATTCCACAGCCCGTGTCGGCATCGCCGTCTATCTTGCGGGTATCCCGTATCGATTGGCGCCTGCGACCAAATTCGCCCAAGTTTTTTATAATTACCGCTTGGTGCAACGCCGCTCCTGCTCAGAGAAACCGGAATATGTATATAATCAAGAGCTCGTCCGCCATTTTCTCAGAACGCAGCCGGTCACGATTAGGTATGAACCGACGCCACCCTTCCTCCGTTTTAATGACGATCATGTCAGCCGGCTCAAAGCAAGATTCTGTCAATCTCACGGTATTGAACCGGATCGGCCGCTGATATTCGTCCATCCCGGAAGCGGCGGTTCCGCCCGCAATCTTTCGTTGGATCAATTTGCCAGACTTGTCCGCAAATTGGAGTCGAAGGAGGGACACCATGTCGTCATTTCAGCCGGACCGATGGAGAGAGAACCGGCGGCAAAGCTGAGCGACCTTTTGGCTCAACGGCCGCACACAATTTATCATTCGACCCAAG
The DNA here is from genome assembly GCA_046756925.1 of Nitrospiria bacterium. Lineage (GTDB taxonomy): Bacteria > Nitrospirota > Nitrospiria > SBBL01 > JAADHI01 > JAJDBU01. Next base: position 36,474 of record JBHHXH010000019.1, on the reverse strand, counting down.
GACTGCGCATATTTGCCGAACATATACAATTTGCCGACCTCTTCATCAGTGGATCGACAGGACCGCTACACATCGCGGGGGCCTTGGATGTACCGACCGCGGCCTTCTATCCTAAAAGACGGTCATCGACTGCGCTCCGGTGGCAAACCCTCAACACCCCCGGCAATAGACTGAGTTTTTCGCCGAAAGACAGTGCGGATCCGGAAGATATGCAGGCAGTCGATATCGATTCCGCCGCAAAAACCATCTCGGAACATCTCCTGTGGCGACGGGATTAACTTGCCTCGAATTCACCGGCCATCAATTCTCTCAGCATACGATAATGTTTATGTTTATCAAATAGTTTGCCGGCTCTTTCCTTCCCAGCCGCCGCCATGCTTTCTCTAAGATCCGGATCCCGTTTCATGCGAGCCAGAGAGCGAAAAAGCGCCTCGCTGCTCCCGGATCGAAACAGGAGTCCCGTCTTTTCATGCTCGATAATTTCCGGCACACCCCCGCTGTCGGATCCGATGACCGCCACACCTACCTGCATGGCCTCAACCAAGACCAATCCAAAGGTTTCCTCATGCGTCGTCAAAACCACACAATCGCAGATCTGCATCCAATCCTGCGGGTTGTCGACAAAATCTTTAAATGCAATTTCTTGTTCCAATCCCAGCGCGGATGTCATTTCTTGAAGCTTCTGGAAATACCTTGACTCCATGGCTTGTCCCACAATCATGCCTTTGATCGGGATATTGTCCAACTTCGTACGGCGAAGCGCTTCAACCAATAGATATTGTCCTTTGACATGCTCTATTCTGCCGAAAAGCCCCACCAAAAATGCGGTTTCCCCAATCCCCAAAGACCATCGCAATCTCCTCCGGTCCTCTTCGCCGATCAAGCGGCTTGGTGCCTCGACGCCATAGTACAGGCGCTTGACTTTTTTAGCATCACGAGGATTCAAATAGCGCGCCGCCTCATTTGCAAGCTTGTCGGTAATGGTCAGCATCAAGTCGAGTGACCGATAAAGATAATTGTGATAAAAATCGTCTTTACTTCGGGTTAGCTTCATTTGCCGGGTATAAATAAGCCGCGGTTTCCTATGAGAAATCCGTTTGCTTAGGGACGCCAGCGCGAGGTCTTTTCCCCAGTGCATATGGATGATATCGATGTGGTGCTTGTCTATGAGGGCAGCCAGATGACGCGCAGTAAACACCGGAAACGGACGAAAACCGGTTTTTTCGGTGAGGAAGGGAAGACCTTCTTTCTCGAAAGCAAGCTTAAGACGCCCCGAAGGATGAATGACGGCAAGGACAAAATCGGTTTTCCGCAAGGCCTTGGTCGATCGGAGGTGGTATAATTCCAGTCCGCCCAGGGATGGCGAGAGACATAACTCCAGGATGTTCATGATAAAAAGACGGTTGGGATTTTTTTGGCGATGAATAGGCGCAATTTAATCTTTTAAGCAAAGCCTGTTGGCGGCGCTGGTTAAGAAAACCAGCATGGTAACGCAATACGACGTAATCATGGGGTTGCGGAGCGCCCAACTCTCGCTGACGCCGAACCATGCAAAGGCAAAAACAGCGATCAACCCGGAAAGGGCGTAAAAGCGCTGCCGCTTGTCGGAAGTGTTCTGCCATAAATCGTATAGGAACATAAAAGGCAGGACAAAAAAAGCGGCGACCAACAAAATCAAGCCGACCAGTCCGCCTTCCGCCAATAGTTGAAGATAAAGGTTGTGGACGTGAGATTGTCTGAGGGCAAAATCATTTTTGTACGATAAGCCCTGGTCGAATAATTTTTTTGAGTCATTTCTAAAATCGCCTATCCCGGTGCCGACCAATGGAGAACCTTTGAAGATCAGGAAACTGTTATGCCACATGACAAGGCGGGCCCCCCAGGACGTTTCTTTGGTCGGGTCTTGCTGAAATGTTTTCAGATCGTTTACCCCTTGAGCAAAACCTTGTGTCAAACGTTTAGGTTGTGTGATACCGAACAATATGATGACAAGCACGATGCCGAAGGCAATTCGCCTCCAGGCTTTGGGGCTCAACTCTTTTCGATATATCCAAAGGAGGCAGGTAACAATGACCGGAACGAACAACCAGGATGTCCGCGTGCCGGACAGCAGGCTTGTGTAACAACCCGCCCCGAAAACCAGCGCCGCCAAGGCATATTCGGACTTCTTCCTTCCGAAGTACAGTGCCGCGATGAAAAGCAAGGTGGCATAAAGGATGGCGGTATTTCCCATGATAATCTTGTGATAGGCCCCATGGGCGATGGGTTGATTTAATATTCTCACTTGATACAACGCTTGTCCCAGCATCACAAAAACGGCTGCGCCGGTCCCGAGCATGAACGCCTTGCCTGTTTCAATGCGCTCCTTTCGCAACATTAAATAGATGGGGGTCAGCAAAACAAGCCGTATGAATCGCTCCAGTCTCTTGATCCCTTCATAGAGATCCTCGGTCATCAATAGCGACAGCAAGGACAGTGTAAAAAAAAGACCCAAACCTATCAAAAAATGTTTTTCCCGGCGCCTAAGTTTGCACCAAGCGTTTTTATAATAAAAAAAGCTCAGTACGACAAGGATGTAGTAGATCGTGCTTGCCGCATCGCGCAAGGTCGCAATAAGAATGGGAAAAAGAAAGACGAGGCTTAATATGACACGGTCCCGCCATGCCCTGTTGAGATGTTGGTTCATAGAGATCTACCGCTCGTGCTGGATGATGTCATGATCATTCAACTATATTATTTCCGCATTACTTCCGCGCTTTCAACCGGTCCCGTCCCGCATTGCGCCATGCGAATCAGTTCCAAGCATTTCATTCCGAATAAGCCGTGGATCTCCCCTTGAAATACGAGATGGTTTGCGCAAGCCCCTCTTCCAAACCGATTTTCGGCTGCCAACCCAATTTCGCTTTGGCCAATGTAATGTCCGGCTGCCGTTTTACCGGATCGTCCTGGGGGAGGGGCTTGTATGTGAGCGTAGATTGACAACCGCACTGTTGGATTATCCTGCCGGCCAGCTCGGATACAGTCAGTTCGTTCGGATTTCCGAGATTGACCGGTTCACACAGATCCTCCGACGCCATGAGCCGTGTTAAGCCATCGATCATATCGCTGACATAACAGAATGACCGCGTCTGTTTTCCATCTCCATAGATCGTGATGGCATCCCCACGCAAGGCCTGGAGGATAAAATTGCTGACCACCCGGCCATCGTTCAATGCCATCCGGGGACCATAGGTGTTAAATATCCGTGCGATACGAATACCGACCTGAAATTGTTTATTGTAATCGATCATCAAGGTTTCGGCCACGCGTTTCCCTTCGTCATAGCAACTTCTGGGACCGACCGGGTTGACATTGCCCCAGTAATCTTCATTTTGAGGATGAACCGTGGGGTCGCCATATACTTCGGAAGTAGAGGCCTGAAGGATCCTGGCTTTCGTCCGTTTTGCCAATTCAAGCATGTTTGTCACCCCTAGAACATTCGCTTGGATCGTCCGAACGGGGTTAAACTGATAATGCACGGGCGAGGCCGGACATGCAAGGTTATAGATCCGGTCGCACTCGATATCGATCGGATTAATAATGTCGTGGCGAATCAACTCAAAGTGATCGTGTTTTAATAGGTGACGAACATTGTCCTTCGAGCCCGTAAAAAAATTGTCCAGGCAAAACACTTCGTGACCTCGTGCCAAAAGAGATTCGCAAAGGTGTGAGCCTAAAAACCCGGAACCGCCTGTTACCAGTATCCGCATAACGTATCTGACTCCATTGAAATGAAAAACGTTTCCTCATAACAAAATTGAACCCGGTATCTTATTACCGATTCGAAAACATCTGTCAAGAAAGAATATCGCTTCCTGAAAAAAGAGAGCGCTCGACGCGTATGTGATGCGCCTTGCCTTGGGTTTCAAAGGTGATGTTCATACAAACGACAAGGAAGCCCATAAGAATATTTGAAAAACGTCTTATTTCTCAATCTAATCGAACTCATTGTAGCCGGTTAGACAGGCCTGCCAATCTCCCTCTGAAAATGATGTTGCCTTGCAAACGCTGACCTTTAAGAAAGAACGGTGGAGCCGCGCGAGATTCGCTTCTTTCCAGCCTTCGGTGCCGGACCGCTCGGCCCCTCTATCGAAGTCGATCAGATAGACCCCGCCGTTGTCGCCAAGCAAGATATTATGTGCATTCAGGTCGGCATGAAAAAAGCCCGCATCATGAAATCTGCGGATCACTTTCCCTACTTGGGTCCAGGTTTCCTTCGGCAAACATTGCACGCGGATGCGATTTGCCATCGGGGTGCATTCGGGGAGGAAAAGCGTCAGTAGGTCCGCGCGATATTGCCAGCCGATTCGTTCCACGTAAGCGGCGACCGGTCGGGGAACCGGAAGGCCTTCTTGATACATGCGATTTAAAAGGTGCCATTCCCGCCAAGCACGGGTGCGGATCAGACCTTGCCACAGATAGCGGTCGAAGACCAGGTTTGCGATCATGCCACCCCTCCGATAGTGGCGGAGAACATAAGCCAGGTCCCCATCCGAAACGAACAAGGTCTTTCCACGACCAGACACCTCTCCGAAAACAGCGCCCTTTTCCCGCCATGCATCGGCATCAAAGTAAGAGGGATCCACATGGGGGATGAGGGCAGGATCATATAAAATATGTCGGTTGGAAATCGTTTTATACGCAGGGGTCATGACATCCTTGACGATTTCTTTTGAACAATCCGGTGGTCATCTGTCCCTGTCTGCATCAGCCATGGTATCCCTAATGCGCCGAGTTGCTATCCTAATGCGCCGTCCGTTGCGGAGGAGCCTCTGCCTGATCCTGCGAGATCCATGCACTGTATAACCGCGGTGTAGGCCTCGTCGATATTGACCTGCGTCGTCACATCCGCCTGAAAACGCTTCGAGATCCCGTGGCGCACCAAATGATCCACTTTCAGAGGGTATCCCGCAACCGGCCCGATGGGGCCGTCGATCCTAGGATCGGCTGGTCCCGGAAAAAAAACAACGGGCACCCCCTGCATCCAGGACATGTGCATCGCCGCCGTATTGCCGCCAATAAAAGCCGGAAAGCAGGCCAGCATCGACATCATTTCAGACAGGTTGGTTTTGGGTGCCATGAGACAAGCGGTCGATACCTTATCATGAATTTCCCGGGTGAATGCCTCCTCGTCGGGTCCCCAAAAAAGGACCGATGAAATGCCTTCCTTTCCCGTCCTGTCCAACAAGGCGATCCATTTTTCCACCGGCCAGCGATGGTAGGCGGATTGCTTTGTGCTGCTTCCGGCATACACCGCCAGAGCAGGCCGGCCCGCATCATCGTACCATTGTTGAGCTGCTTGTTTTTCTGCATCGGGCAAGGAAATTCCAATATTGCCGATATTGAATGCCGTCCGAATGCCAAGGGCTTCCAGCAAGCGAAAAAAACGGTGAATCCGGTTTAGCGGCTTATTTTCAAGGAAGACATGGCGATTCGTAAACAGGTGGTTCATCTCGGTCGACTGCCCCTTGGCATAACCCACCCGAATCGGAGCGCCTGATAGCCAAGCGACCAATGCGCTTTTGAAACGTCCATGAAAATCGAGCGCCACATTGTATCGGCATGCGCGTATTTCCCGTGAAAAGCGGCCCATCTCCTTCAGCGCGCGAAGACCCCCGCGGTCGAGTTCGGCGCGATCGAGGATGTGAATTCGATCGACGATCGGGCAATGTTTCAATAAGGGCGCCACCCATTGCTCAACGGCCCAAGCGATCTTGGCGTCGGGATATGCCTTGCGAAGGCACAGGACCGCGGGACAAACGCGCAACACATCCCCGATGGCGCCGAGCCGCACAACAAGAAAAGAAGTTGCAGGCCCGAAATCGTCTACAAACAGTGGCTTGGGCTGGGTATCACTGGACAAAATAAACTTTCTTTGAGGAGGAGAAAAAACGAGTTGAAACGGCCTGATTCGGCAAAGATCGCCGTCCGGAAAAGCTTCGATCCATTTTCCATCCCCTTGTATTAGGTCTCCAGGGGCAAGGCCTCATCGATCAGCATGATCGGTATGTCGTCGCGAATGGGATACAACAGCCGGCACGGCGAACAGATTAAGCCATCCTCTTTTTCATTTAACGCGATTTCTCCTTTGCATTTTGGGCAGGCCAAAATTTCGAGAAGGTCTTTACTAATTGTCATCTCTGCCTCCATTGGATTGTTGTAGGATCCAGTTGACCGCTTCGGGTAGATCCTTGGAAACATGGGCAGGCTGCTTTCCCGATCGCTTCATCTCCCGAAGCGAATCGACGCCGTACCCCGTTTGGACCAAGACCGATTTTGCCCCGCCTTCCGCGAGGGCCATATCCACCGGTTTATCGCCGACAATAAACGATTTGGACAAGTCGATCCGATGATCCCGCACCGCCTGCGCAACCATTCCCATCGCCGGTTTCCTGCACCCGCAGGCGGAAAAATCGGGGTGATGCGGGCAATAATAGATGCCATCGAGAGTGGCCCCCTCCTTTGCCAGCAAGCCTTGCAGATGGCGGTGGAGGTCTTCCAGAAACGATTCCTTGAAGAACCCCCTCGCCACCCCCGACTGATTGGTGACCAGAATCACAGGGAAACCGTTTCGGTTCAATTCGGCGATCGCTTCTGCGGCGCCTGGAATCAAGGAAAACCGTTCAATCGCGTCGATATAACCGTCGTCATGGTTAATCGTCCCATCCCGGTCGAGAAACACGGCCGCCTTTTTTGGGGAACGCGTCAATTGCCGGGCGGCAGCCGCGAACACGGTATCGACCTTTATGGATGCCATGCATCGATGATCGATGGGACAAAGACGGTGCTTGCAGGGGTAGCAATCGACTTTCTCATGGCACTTTAAGTCGTGTTCCCCGCCCGGAAAATACGCATCGGGATCGGTGGGTCCGAATATGGCGACTTGCGGCACTCCGAGAGCAGAAGCGATATGCATCGGTCCGGAATCATTGGAAATAAAAAGATCGCATTGCGCAATCAAGGCCATCATCTCGCGCACTGTCGTTTTTCTCGACAAGACGATTCCACGATGCCGCATAGATGTCTGAACGGCTTCCGCTATTTCTTTTTCGCCGGGTCCCCAAAAAATAATGATGTTCGAATCGAAATGCGCAGTTAAGCGATCCGCGACTTCCGCAAAACGCTCTGGAAACCAGCGTTTTGCGGGACCGTAGGCGGCCCCTGGATTGATGCCGACGATCGGTTTCGATCCCTGAATTCCAGCTTTTTGCAAAACGGTCCCGGCCTCTGCCCGCTCTGCCGCAGTGAGAAAAAGATATGGCGCCCTGCCTTCAGGTTTGGCGTCTACGAGCGATAACAATGAGAGGTGGCGTTCACGGCAACGCACCGGTGCCTCTTTGATATTCAAAGACCGTGTCAAAAGGAGTTTCCTCCCATCTGTCGCGAATCCCACCCGGTTCGGAATCCCGGCAAAAAAAACGATGAAGGCCGCTTCGATGGCATTCTGCAGAAGCAAGGCCAGGTCAAACCGTTCTTCCCGGAGCCCTTGGGACAAGCGCCAAAGACCGCGCATCCCCGCATCTTTCCCAGGCTTCTCGTACACAATGATCCGGTCAATATCGGGTTGGCGTTCGAGCAGGGAAGCGACGGCGGGCTTGGCCAAGACCACAATCTCCGCATGTTTCATTGCGCAGCGGAGGGCAGAGAAGGTCGAAGTCGCCATGACCCCGTCCCCGATCCAATTATGGGCACGTACGAGAATCTTTTTATACATCAACGTGACTCACATTCCGCGGTGATCTGTCCTAGAACCGAAACAGACTATTCCCAGGGTGGCCGGGTCTTCCATCTCCGATGCAGCCAGAGCCACTGATCGGGATATCGGTGAACGTAGGTTTCGATTTTTTTTGTAAAGAGAGCAGTGGTTTCGACCAAGTCTTTTTTCAGCTCGCCGCTTCGGGGCAACACCAAGGGCTTTTCGAAAACCACTTTATGTCCTTTTTCCGTTCGAATAATAAAAGTTGGAAGCACCGGGGCGGCGGTTCGGAGTGCAATCGTGGCCAAGCCTTTGTTGGTGGCCGCCGGTCTTCCAAAAAAATCGACAAAAACGGCTTTCTTATAACCGACATTTTGATCCAATAAAAACCCGACCGTGCCTCCATTTCTGAGGATTTTGATAATCTCTCCCGTTTCCGTCCTTTTGTTCAATACAATATTGCCGTGTTGCGATCGCCATGCCTGCACCATCCGATTTAAGTAATCGTTGTCGATCGGACGCATGACCACGTGCATGCGAACCCCAAACAGGGACAATGCCATACCGAGCCACTCCCAATTTCCGAAATGGGCCGATAGCAAGATGACCCCCTTCTTTTGATCCTGTGCGGAAAAGTAATGCTCCAGACCTTCCACCTGGGTCAAGGCCTTTACGCGGGAGAGATCCATGCCGGGAAGACAGGCCATTTCAATTAGGGAGATACCCAGGTTTCGATAAACGCCGCATACAATCCGAGCGAGGTCTTTGTCGGTTTTTTCTCCATGAAAGGACCGGCTTAAATTATCCATGGCGATCAAACGGTGGCGGCGGTCAAGCCAACAAAACAGCCTGCCCAGGAAGGCGCCGATTTGCGTCGAAAGCCGGTAGGGAAGCGTTCTAAAAAACCCGATGAGCACGGTAATGGCGATGTATTCGATCTTTTGCTTCATTTTATACCCAAAGACTGGTCTTACATGATCGGATCTTCCATGAAGGCGACATCCACTCGGAGCATCCAAATATCGGGTCGCCCCGTTGACAGCCCCTTTAATTTTACGGCATCCTTTTCCGTCGTCAATATCCAGCGAACCCCCATCTCCGCAGCGCGTTTCTCGATGGCCAGGATGTCGGATTGTGAATAAGAATGGTGGTCCGAGAAATAAACGACATCCTGAACCTTCGCACCCAATTGCGTCAGTTGCGACAAAAAACCCCGTGGATTTCCAAGACCGCAAAAAGCGAGTATGGCCAGACCATCAAGATCCGAAAGGGAACGCTTAAAACTGTTTTCAAGGTTGATCAGTTCCGTCGCCGCAAACCGGCTTTTTATGAAAGGGCGTTGAGAATCCTTGATGAGCCGGCTTAATGCACCGATGTCCTTGCATTGGTCGGATCGCGTCAATACCACGCAGTCCGCGCGTCTGATTTCAGAGATCGGTTCGCGGAGTGGTCCGCGGGGAATCAGCTTGCCGTTTCCAAAAGGACTGCTTGCATCAATCAGCAAGAAGTTCCGGTCCCGATGCAGTTTCAGGTGTTGGAAGCCATCATCCAGAATGATCACATCCACTTGAAAGTGGGATCGCAGCCACACGCATCCCGCGTAACGGTCGTTCGCAACGGCGATCGGTACCCCTTGTAAACGCTTGGCCATCAAATAGGCTTCGTCTCCAACCGATTCGGGGGTTCCTAAGGGTTGAAATCCATCGGACACCATGACGACCGGCGCCTTGTTTTTTCTTCGGTAGCCCCGGCTGACGATTCCGACTTTGGAACCCTTCGCCTGCCATTTTTTGGCGAGGTAAATCGTAAAGGGTGTCTTGCCGGTTCCGCCGGTCGTGAGATTCCCCACGCAGACAACACGGCAGTCCACTTTTTTTTGTGAAAGCCACCCTGCCTGATACATCAAAATACGAAAGCGGACAATGGCGCCATAGATCCATGAGACGAAAGTCAGTGGCAATCGTACGAGATCGCTGAACCAGCTCCCGTCGCCCCATAGCCGTTCCGAAACGGGCATCACATCTTTGGACCGCTTCGCTTTAAAAACACCCATCTTTAGATTCAATTCAGTGACAAGATACGATGTACTTCAGGAAGCTCCCCCCTCTTCATAAAGAGGCGCTTCCGCTTCATTTTCTTCCTTTTCGAGCAGGGCGCTCAACCTTTCCATATTCCGCTGGACGGCGCCTCGATTGTTCATGACCACAAGGTAGGCCGACTCCCCGGCCTTTCGATAGGCCTTCGGATGCTCCGAGAGCCATTGCATCTGCTTCCCCATTTCCTCCCCATCCGTCACTTGGATCCCCCCTCCGGAACGGATGAGTTGATCGGCGATCTCATGAAAATTAGACACACTCGGCCCGAAAAACACCGGTTTTCGATGGGAAGCCGGCTCGAGAACATTATGACCGCCCTTTGGGACCAGGCTTCCGCCGACAAAGATCAACTCTCCTATAGGATAAATACGGCTCAGCTCACCCAAGGTATCGAGCAAAATCACCACGCCTTCCGTGTCGGAAGGAAGGATTGAAGGCGTCTTGATGCATTGCCTGCGAACGGGAAGAAGGCCTTCTTCGGTCACTAATTGTTCGATGGTTTCCAAACGTTGCAGATGCCTCGGGGCCAAAACGAGAACGAGGTTTGAAAGGCTGGATCGCAGGATGCGATAGGCATGAAGTACCGCTTCTTCTTCTCCCGATCGCGTGCTGCCGGCGATCATTACACGCGCCATGTCGGAGAGCCCCAAATGAGACCGTGTGATCGGTCCATTCGGACCGGATCCCGTGCCGGATTCCATGGAAGACGCCGCCTCGTCGTACTTCATGTTTCCCGTACAAAAGACGCGTTCGGGGGGCGCGCCAAGATCGACGATCCGTTCGACATCGCGTTTTGTTTGCATCAAAAAAAGCCGTACTTCCTTGAGCACAACCGATAAGAAAGGCCGCAGCATACGATACTTGGGGAAACTGGTCGCTGAAATTCGGCCGTTCATCATGAGGGACGGGCAGCCTCGCGCTGAAAGGGCCAACAGGAGGTTCGGCCAGATTTCCGTTTCCAGAAAAATAAAACAATCCGGCCCAATCTTCCGAACAAGCGACCGGACGGGCCAAAACAGATCGAGGGGAAGGTAGATGCAGAGGTCGATGTCCTTGATCTGATGCAGCACCGCCGACTTTCCCGTTGATGTGACCGTCGAATAAATAATGCGGGCCTTGGGATATCTTTCTTTGATGGACCCCACCAGCGATCGAGACATCAATACCTCTCCAACGGAGGAAGCGTGTATCCAAAACACCTGGCGCCCCGAAAGGGATTGAAAAAAATCCTTGGGATACCAGCCGAAACGCTGCGCCATGCCGTGTCGATGGGCCGGCCGCGACACAAGCATCCCGATCGAGTAAATGAAGAAAAAAGGGAATGCGAAGAAAGATAAAAGCTGATAGGTGAAAAAAAAGAATAATTTCCGCATGGCTGTCACGTGTCAGTATAAGCCAAAAGCGACCGGATGGGCAACGGCTAGGGAAGCTCCGTGCCGACCGTATCTCCTTGGGTTTCTCCGCTCATGTCGGAAAACTGCATTTGATAAACTTTTCGATACGCGCCATTTTTTCGGATCAAGGCCTCGTGCGTTCCCAACTCCACGATGCAGCCCTGGTCGATCACGACAATGCAGGTTGCACGTTGGACCGTCGAAAGCCGGTGGGCGATCACAAAGGTGGTCCGGTTTTTCATGAGCTTGGCCAGGGCCTTTCGGACGACAAATTCCGATTCCGTGTCCAATGCGGATGTCGCCTCGTCAAGAATCAGAATCGGCGGGTCTTTCAAGAGGGCCCGGGCGATCGCCAATCGCTGGCGTTCTCCGCCGGATAAATTGGCGCCGCCTTTTTCGACCAGGGTATCGTAGCCCTTTGGGAGTTTCCGAATAAACGCGTCGGCATAGGCCGCCTTGGCCGCCTGAATGATGCGTTCCTTCGACGCACCCTCGAAACCATAGGCGATATTCCAAAGGATGGTATCGTCAAACAGGACGATCTCTTGACTCACGATACCGATCTGGCGACGCAAAGAGGAGAGGGTTACGTCTTGAATCGGAACCCCGTCCATTAAGATCTCGCCTTGGCTCACATCGAAAAAACGCGGAATCAAATTGATCAAGGTCGACTTGCCGGCGCCGCTGCTCCCTACCAAGGCGACAATGTCACCCGGTTTGGCCTGGATGTTGATGTCCTTTAGGGCGTCCGACTCCGTACCGGCATAGTGAAAGCCGACGTCGCAAAAGGTTACATATCCTTTTATCTCGGGTAAGACCTTCTTGCCGCGATCCAGTGCATGTTCGTTTTTCATATCCAAGACACGAAAAACCCGTTCGGCCGCCGATAGCGCCTGCTGCAATTGGTTGTTCGCCCTGCTTAAGCTTTTAATCGGGCCGTACATCATCGAAACGGCCGCGATGAAGGAAAAAAAGGTGCCGGGTGTCATTTCTCCCGAAATCACGCGCGAGCCGCCATACCAAAGGACACCGGCGATGGCAATCGATAAAATCGTTTCCGCTAAGGGGGAGGCGGCTTCTCCCACCGAAACCGCCCGAACGATCGTTTTGAAATATTCCCGGTTTTTTTTGGAAAAACGGTCGGCCTCGAAACCTTCCTTCCCAAAGGCTTTGACGATGCGGATGCCCGAAAACGTTTCTTGTAGAATATTCGTCAAATCACCGGCCCGTTCCTGCCCTTTGCGGGCAATCTTTCTCAGCCGTTCACCGATCCGCACAATGGGGTAGATCATCAGCGGCATCACAAAAACGGCAAACAAGGCCAGCTGCCAATCTTGGTAAAAAATCACCGCCATCAAACCGATGAGCGTGAGCGATTGTTGGAAAATGTCCTTGACGACGGTTGAAACCGCATCCTGCATCACATGAACATCATGAATAATTCGAGAAATCAACTGGCCGGTCGGTTGCGCGATATGAAAGCCAACCGGAAGAAGGAGCATCTGTTGATAAAGCGCCTGGCGGATATCCGAAATCACCCAACTGGCGGAGAAACGCATCAGGTAAGCCTGGGCGTATGTGAAAAATCCCTTGAGTAGCGCCACCAACATCGTTGCGATCGGGATCAGCACGAGCATCTCTTCGTCTTTACGGATAAACACATCATCCATGATGGGTCGCACCAGCCAGGCGTAGCCCGCCGTGGTTGCGCTCACCATGGCGGCGCTAAAGATCGATCCGATCAAGTGAAGGCGATAGGGCTTCACATAATGAAGCAATCTCCGGTAAAGATTCATGCCGTCTCTCCTCGGCTGCGAACCCGCTGCGGGGCGTTTTGGGGGCCGTCATAAAGGAGCCGGCAAATCGCCCTCGCCGCTCGTTCGGAGGCGCCTGCCGCGCCAAGGCGGTCGGCGACCTTTCGCAAGGCCAGTTTCATTTTTTCCCGGTAGCCCGCGTCCTTGATCAAGCGTTCGATTTCGTTGCAGATGGCATCCGCCGAAACCTTTCCTTGGATCAGCTCGGGGATGCAGGGTTGTTCGGCAACAATATTCACCAGCGCAATCGATTTGATCTTCACCAGCCATCGCGCCAAACCATAGGTCAACCACGAAACCTTGTAGACGATGATCATCGGCGTGACGGACAAGGCCCCCTGCAAACTTGCCGTACCGGAGGCGACAACGGCCGCATCCGACGCTTGAAAGACCGGATAGACATTTCCCTTGGCGATCCCGATCCGTAAGGGGCTTGTCGAGCACAGTCGATGAATAAGCCCTTCGGCCACGGTGGGTGCCACGGAGATAACAACCTGTACCTTCTCGATGCGTTTTGCCAGCCGCTCGATCCCTTTCAGCATCACCGGCAACAAGGACGTCACTTCACGGCTACGGCTTCCAGGAAGCAGTGCGATGGTCACCGTCGAAGGGTCGAGCCCCTTTTCCTTCAAAAACGATCGTGTGGAAGCGTCTTTACGGTTTTGACGGGGGTCCGGGATCTCCATTCCAAGCCGGACGAACTCATCCATCAAGGGGTGCCCCACAAATTCGCAGGAAATGCCGGCATTTTGGTAGATCGTTTTTTCGAAGGGAAGGATCACCAGCATGCGGTCAATCCGTTCGGAGATCGTTTTAATTCGACCGCGGCGCCATGCCCACACCTGCGGGCTGACATAATATACAACGGGCAAGCCCCGCTGCTTTGCCGCCTTGGCCAGCCTGAGGTTGAAGTCCGGAAAATCAATCAACACCAATAGATCGATAGCATCGTCAAGAAGCGCCAATGCCAAACGATAGGCCAGTAGGACCGACTTGAGATGAAATAAGACCTCTGTTAAACCGACAATCCCAAGACGATTGATATCGAAGCGGATATCGACTCCGGCCGCTCGCATCGCGGTGCCGCCGAATCCGATAATATGGGCGTGGGGATGGATCTTGAACAAGGCCTCGGCCAGCGCGCCGCCATGCAGATCGCCGGAGGCTTCTCCGGCCACGATCATGATCGTGGGCCGATTCTTGGTGTTATGGGAGGCTCGATTGGCCATTTTTGATCAGGTCGACAATCCGCAGGGCGACCTCTAGGGCGCGCCGTCCATCCTCTCCTGAAACGTGGGGGCCGGCTTGCGACCGGATCGACCGAACGAATGAAGACAGCTCGGCTTTTAAGGATTCTTCCTTTTCGGCGGCCACTTGACTGATCTCGATGGAAGGCGTGCCGTCCGTCTTCAATACGCGACGGTAAACCCGCATCTCCTGTCGCATGTAGTCGAGGGAGAAATAGGCATCGGATTGAAAAACACGAATTTTTCGAAGTTTGTCTTGAGAGACGCGGCTGGCTGTGATATTGGCGACACAGCCGTCCGAAAACGCGAGCCGCACATTGGCGATATCGATTTGCGGCGTCAGGACGGATGTTCCGACGGCCCGTATTTCGGTCAGTTCGGCGGTCAGCAGTGAAAGAATAATGTCGATGTCGTGGATCATTAAATCGAGAATAACATGCACATCGGTGCCGCGCGCAACGAATGGACCGATCCGATGACACTCGAAAAACCGGGGTTGTTGCAGATATTTTTTCAAGGTCCTAAACCCGGCATTGAATTGTTCGATATGGCCGATCTGGAGCATGGCGGCGCTACGTTCCGAAACACCGATCAAATCGTCTGCTTCTTCCAAGGTGTTGGTCATGGGTTTTTCCAAGAGCAAGTGTACACCTTGATTCAATAGGACCTTGGCGACCGGATGGTGATGGGCCGTTGGGACGACGATGCTTGCCGCATCGATCCGGCCGATGAGCGGATCGATGCGGTCGAAGGGAAGGCAGTCGTATTTTGAGGCGATCTCTTTCGCCCGCGCCATGTTGCTGTCCACCACGGCCACCAGCGCGACGTCTTCCATTTCGGAATATACGCGGGCATGGTGTTGCCCCAAGGATCCGACCCCAACGACGGCCAGTTTAAGTTTTTTTTTCGGTTTCATTTTTTTAGCTTATCGGTCAGTACAAGCCCTCTTTATAGCCGACCACGGCGATGCCGACCGCCTTCGCCTCCTTCAGAAGCACGTCTTTTTCCAGAACGATCGCCCTGCCCGCCTCGACCGCAAGGACGCCGGCTTTGACGGCCTTCATTGTCCGAATTGTGTCCGGTCCAATGGTCGGCAAGTCGAAGCGGAAATCCTGCTGCGGCTTGCAAATCTTGATCACAACGGCGTTTTCCTGTCCCAGAGCGCCTCCGCGCCGGATGGCGGCGTCCGTTCCCTCGATTGCCTCCACGGCCAGTATCACGCCGTTGCGGATCACGACGCACTGCCCGATATCCAAGGTGCCGACGGCCTTCGCCAAACGCCACCCCCATCGAATGTCTTCTTTTTCCGACTTTCGGAGTGCTCGCGTCCATTCTCCTTCTTCCGCAAGGAGCGCGGAAAAAAAACGCGTGGATGCTTCCACGCAAATGTTTTCCCGTTCCAGCTCGTCGGCGAAAGCGCGAAGCAGCAAATCGTCTTTCTTCTCCTTCAGACGGGCGAGGATGGCGAGGGCCCGGATGTCGGGCCGCATCTCAAAGATACGCGTCTTTCGGATGCCCCCAGCCATGACGGTCGACCGGATTCCCTTTTTCTTGAAAAAGGAGATCACCTTGCCGATCTGGCCGACGCGAATCCAAAGAATATCGTCCACTTGTTCCGAAAGCGACGGTGCGGTCTCGCCCTCATGGGCGACGGCAACGACGGATAGGCCCATCTGCTTTGCATGTTCCGCAAAAAGTTGCGGAAAGGCGCCGCTTCCGGCAATCAAACCAATCTTCTCCAAGCCCTTCATCGACAGATGCCCCGCTGAGAATTTTCCACAAACGCTAGAAACCGTTCGACTTCCGGATGGCTTCCCCATTGTTTACGCGCCTCTTCGATGCCCTCACGCTGGGTGAGACCCGACCGAAAGAGCAGTTTATATGTTTTCTTCAATACCTGAATTTGTTCCAGGGAAAATCCATGCCGCTTTAATCCGACCGTGTTAAGCCCGTAGAGTGTCGCATGATTGCCCGCAACCGTCACATAAGGCGGCACATCCTGGGCGACGGCGGAACATCCGCCGATCATGGCATAGGAACCGATTCGGACGAATTGATGAACGGCCACCAGCCCTCCCAGGATGGCATGGTCTCCTATCGAAATACAACCGGCCAATGTGGCGGCATTCGCCATGATGACCCGGTTGCCGACGACACAGTCGTGCGCCACATGAACATAGGCCATCAGATAGCTTTCGTCGCCGATGATCGTTTCTCCTCCTCCGGGGCCGGTGCCTCTGTGAACCGTGATATATTCACGCAAGGTATTACCCGACCCGATCTTGAGCTGGGTTTCTTCATTGTTAAACTTGAGGTCCTGCGGTTCCAAGCCGATCGATGCAAAAGGGTAGATCCGATTGTCTTCTCCCATCTCCGTCCAGCCGTCGATGACGACATGAGAACCGATTCGCGTTCCCTTTCCGATACGAACGTGCTCCCCAACGATCGAATAAGGCCCCACCTCCACGCTTGAATCCAACTCCGCCTTCGAATGAACAATGGCTGTTTGATGAATACTCACGTCTGTTCACCGGCATTGCCCAGCATGGCTTTTAACTCGGCCTCGGCCGACAGTTGCTGTGCGACATAGGCCAAGCCCTTTAGTTTCCAGTAGGGCGCGCGCGCGCGGATCACTTCTATTTCGATACGAAGCTGATCGCCGGGGTAGACGGGACGTCTGAATTTGGCCTTGTCGATGCCTAAAAAGTAAACCAATTTTCCTTCGTTTTTCTTCGAAGACTTGTAAGCCAAAACACCGCCCACTTGGGCCATCGCTTCAACGATTAAGACCCCCGGCATAATCGGGTGTTTTGGGAAATGGCCCTGAAAAAAGGGTTCGTTGACCGTGACGTTTTTTAAGCCGACGATCCGCTTGCCCGGATCGATTTCCAGGATCCGGTCGACCAGCAAAAAGGGATAGCGATGCGGCAGTATGTCAGAAATTTCCCGAATGTCCATTATGAAGACTCCTCCCGACGGTTGTGATGGGTCATCTCCCGCTCCAGTTTCGCGATCTTTTTTTCGAGCTTTTTGAGCTGGGTTCTCATCTCGGGCAGATGGTGAAAGGCCGCTTGCGACTTGAGCCATTGTTTATGAGGCAAGGGTGGAAAACCGCTCAAACCGCTTCCTGAAGGGATATCCTTGGTCACGCCCGATTTGCCTCCGATGACAACATGGTTCCCAATCGCAAGGTGACCCGATACGCCGACCTGTCCGGCCAAGGTTACATGGTGGCCGATCGTGACGCTTCCGGAGATGCCGACTTGCGATACCAGGATGGTGTCGTTCCCAATCTCGACATTGTGGCCGATTTGAACCAGGTTATCGATCTTCGTGCCGCGTCCCACGCGCGTATTGCCCAGGGTGCCGCGGTCGATGGAGACATTGGATCCCAGCTCGACGTCGTCTTCGATCGTCACGCCGCCGACCTGCGGGATCTTATGGTGCTTTCCTTGATAGGGCGCGAATCCAAAACCGTCGCTCCCAATCACCGATCCGCTGTGGATAATCACCCGGCGCCCAATTTGAACCCCCTCCCGAATGGTTACATTCGGATAAATCAGGGACTCCGCACCGATTTCGCAACCATCCCCAATAAAGACACCCGCACCGATACGCACACCCTGTGCAATACGAACACGATCTTCCAGCACAGCATGGGGGCCGATCGACACGCCCTCCCCAAGGTCGACGTTTCTCCCGATCGATGCCTTCGGATCGATACCGGGTCGATATAACTTGGCCGGATGAAAATAGGACAAGAGCTGAGCGAAACGATAGTAAGGATCGTCGACCAAGAGGAAGGTCTTTTGAATGTTTTGCAAGACCGCTTGGGTCATGACAACCCTTGCTTTGCTTGCGGCCGCGCGCTTTGCATGCTTTCGGTTGGTGACAAAGGTCATGTCCTCCGCTTGAGCGCTTTCGGTGGAGGCGATGCCTCGCACCAGAAGTGCGGCATCACCGACGATTCGGCCGTTTACGCGATGGGCGATGTCTTTGAGCGGTATTTCCATGGGTTTTTATTTTGGGCGTTTATTTTGCGTCGGACGCATCAAGCGCCTCGATCACCTGTGTTGTCATATCGTGAGAATCGGAGGAATAGAGCACTGTCCCCCCCTCACCCCCTTTGTCGAGTACAAATGTATAACCTTCTTTTTCGGCAATCGTTTTGATGACCGCTTCCATTTTACGATTGAAGGCCTTGAGGGATTCGATTTTTTTTTCTTGAACTTCCTTGTTCAACTCTCGTGCTTTTTTTTGATAGCCGACCAATTTTCGTTGAAATTCTTCTTGCTTCACCTGTTTGGCCTCAGGAGAAAGCAGGGCCGACTGGCGCGTGAGTTCCTCCTCCATCTGCCTCAATTCTTTTTCTTCCAAGTCGATAATTTTTTGCCGACTCTGTACGTATTCTTCCATCTTCTCCTGTACCCGTCTTCCGGCTTGCGAGCCTTCCAAGACCTTTTGAGCCTCTACAAAACCGATCTTCGGCGTTTCCGAATGTGCACGATCGGCCCACATCGGCAATAAAGAGAGTACAGCAAAATAAACAATAAACCTTTTCATTATTCCTCCTTCATCGTTGCATTTTATGTCAGTAATGGCGATTTTATTTGAATCGCTTGCCTCTGGCGCAAAACCCCTTTTTTAAAAGAGTGATCCGATGGAAAATTCCGTCGTATTTTGGGGCTCGCCCGGTCTCGGATCGAGATTGTAACCCCACTCCAGGCGAAGCGGGCCCACGGGGGAAATCCATCGAATGCCGAATCCGGCCGCCTTCCTCATTCCCGAAAATTTAATCGCTTCCCCATCGTTAAAGGCGGCGCCGTAATCGTAAAAGAGGAGGAGCTTGAGTTGCGCTTCGGTCACAATCGGAACAAGGTATTCGAAATTGAAATAAAGTTCTTTATTGCCGCCCAATATTTCTCCGACAACCGGGGGGTCTACGGGACCCGCCTTGCCGAACTTGAAACCGCGGACGGTATTGATGCCCCCTACAAAAAACCGTTCGCCGACCGGCAACGGTTTTCCGTCGATGCCTTCCGCGAAGCCGAAACGGCCGTGCATCGAAAAGATATGGTTCCACCAAAGGGGGAAGAAACGGCTAGAATCCAGAACGACTTTGTAGTAGGCGTTGTCTCCTCCCAAAAAGGTCCCCGCATATTCGAAAGAGAGAGCATTTCGTCCCCCTTCCTTGGGATCGAATTGAAAATCGCGCGTATCCCGCGACAAGGACAAACCGATTGAACTGGTCAAGGTCTCTCCAAAGGCGGATTGTTCTTTGACCAAACGCGGTACGATCGGATCGATCACGGAGAGGCCCGTGACCGGATCGGTGAGGGTGTCGAGGTTGAATACCTCTAGGGTTTCCAGGGTATAACTGGCGCTGCCCCTCGTAAATTCGCCAAAGGCCTTGCCGACGATCAAATCTCCTCCGGTCCGTTTCTCCTCGTAAGAACCGAAATCCCTTACTTGATTGAATAGGTTAACGGTTCCGGATATGTTCCGATCCATCAGGTAAGGCTCTCGAAAGGTGAGGCTGTAGGTATCTCTCCGTCTTCCCGTTTCGGCTTTGAGCTTCAACAGCTGCCCCTTGCCCAGGAAATTGCCCATGGTGATATCGACCGTGGCGACAAAGCGATCCTCGGAGCTGTATCCACCCCCGATGCTGAAGGTGCCGGTCGGTTTTTCCTTGACTTCGACATCCAGATCGACCCATCCGGACTCGATCGGGTTCGGTACAATATTGACAGTTTCGAAATAGTTTAAATTATGCAAGCGCTGAAAGCTCCGCCGCAAGGCCTTGGTATTGATCTTTTCCCGTTCGTTCACGCGGATTTCTCTTCGGATCACCTTGTCTCTTGTCTTGGTGTTGCCTGAAATATGAATCTCCCGTACTTGAACCGGCGTGCCTTCGGTAATATGAAAGCCGATATCCACGGTTCGATCCGCAGGGTTTGGATTGAGGTTGGGGACGACATTCGCATAGATATGCCCCCTTTCCCCGAAATAATCGACCATGCGCGCAATGTCTTGCCGTATGAGGCCCCGATTAAATGTCGTTCCGCTTTTGCTTTTGGCGAGGCCCGCGATTTCGTCCGAATTAAAAAGCGTCCCTCCCTCAATGGCCACCTCGCCGAAGGTGAAGACCGCTCCTTCTACAATTGGAATACGGATGTCAAACCAGGCTTTATCTTCGCTTAATGCAACTTTTGGCGAATCGATCTCGACATCGAAATACCCGTTGTTCATGTAAAGTTCCTTGACGCGTTCCCGGTCGAAGGCCAGTTGTTCTTTTTTATAGCGCCCCGATTCGGTGATCCACGATGTCAGCCAAAAGTACGAGGAGGTTTCCATTTCTTTCTTGAGTCGTTTCTCGTCAAAAGCCTTATTTCCATCAAAGGCGATGTTCCGTATATAGGCCTGATCTCCTTCCGTAATCAGGAAGGTCAGCACCGCCTGATTGTTCGGGAGGCGTTGCGTCACCGGTATGACAGAGGTATTATAATAGGCCTCCGCCTCATAGGTTTCCTTGATTTTAAGGACATAGCGGTCAATGGCGTCCGGATTGAGAAAGCTTTGTTTTTTTATGATTGTTTCTTCGTCGAACTGATCCGCATCGATATTGTCGTTTCCTTCGTAGACAACATCCACGAGGAAAGGCCGCTCCTGGACCAAAAAATAAAGGGCCAGTCCGCCTTCCAATCCTTCCGACTCGACCGTGATATTTTCAAACAAGCCCATCCGGTAAAGTTGCTGAATGTCGCTGCGAATGCGTTCCGGAGAAAAAAGATCCCCCTCTTTCAGCGTCAACCTGGACAAGATGGTCATGCGGTCGATTCGGAGATTTCCTTTGACTTCGATGAGTTTGATCCGGATCTCATTTTCCTGGGCCTGACCTGCCGAATAGAAATAAATGAGGACGAGAAGGAAAACAGAAACCAAGGTGCAGGACTTTCTCAATGGGGCGACCATCCCTCCAGTTTTCAAGCGCATGCCAAAAATCTGCCTATGCTATCATTTTCGCAGAAGCCTGTAAATACGCATGGATTTCAAGGTTGGCAATCGATGTGCCGGAATCAAACGACAAAGGGAGGCGGGCGGGTGTCCCAGCGCATACCCCGAAGACAAACATACTTTAAGAGGCAGGGGCTGCATTTTTCACGGTCTTCCTTTTCCGGACAAGCCCCCGATATCCCAAGGTGGCAGAGAGGAAAGTCGAATTTTAAGGGGTCGATCGGATCGAATTTTTTTAAGGACATCGTAATCTCTGTCGCCATCTTCCAGTCCGGGCTCTTGCGCGACGTCAAACCCAGATAACCGGAAATCCTGACGATATGCGTATCGAGTGGCATAATGAGTTTTGCAGCGGGGATCGCCGACCAAAGCCCGAAGTCGACACCGTCTTTCGGTCGGATCATCCAACGGAGGAACAAATTGAATCGTTTGCAGGCGCTCCCGGTTGTCGGAGAAGGAAGGAGATAGGCCAGTCCACGCGTCAAAGGCCGGGGACAGTTTTCGGAGAGGACGGCGACAAAGCGGGAAAGAGTCGGACCGATATCCGCCTCGTCCTCGCGATACAAGGCGGCAAAGAGTGTGCCGAGGGATCCATATTGCCGTAGCACCCGGCCAAAGGACTGCAGAAGCGAAAGAAAATCTTCCGCTCGGTTGAAGCGATAGTAAATTCCCTGAAAACGGCTCCGTTCTTTCACCGGATCGAAGTTTGCGACATACTCGTAAGGCGATACGCCGCACAGCGCCAGGATCTTTTCGACCACCGCCTTAAAAAGATGAACCCGGCCATAAGCCATCATCGCCGATAACAGCCCGACGACCTCGATATCGAGGGGACTTCGATATCGACGCGGAAGGGCGATGGGATCGGACAGGATCCAATCCTGCGGTATGGGTTGCCGATGCAGTGTTTCGAGAAGGCTGTGAAGCCGCTTATCGTGGGTCAGATGCATAAAGTCTCATTGTTATCCGGGCAAGGCAAGACGAACCAGGCGGACAACGGCCACGATCACCAGGGCCATCACAAAATTCAGCTTGACGCCGGCCTTCATCATCGCCGATAGAGGCACGCGATCCGTGCCGAAAACGATGGCGTTCGGCGGCGTGGCCACGGGCAGCATAAAAGCGCAAGAGGCGGAAAGGGTTGCGGTCGCCAACAACAACACTGCATCTTGCCCGCTGCCCGCGGCCACCGCCGCAAGGATCGGTAGCAGCACCTGCGTCGTCGCCGTATTGCTGGTGATCTCCGTCAGAAAGGTGACCGAAAGCGCGATGCCCAGCATCATCACCAAGGGAGACACATTCGTAAGAAAGGCCATTTGATTTCCGATGGATTCCGAAAGCCCGGAGCGCTGCATGCCCATGGCCATGGCGAAACCGCCCCCGAACAAAATGAGGATACCCCAAGGCAGTCGGCCGAAGGCCGCTCGGTTCAAAATCGGCGCGCCGTCCTTCACCGGCGCGACAAAGAAAGTAAAGGCCGCGGCGATCGCCACCGTCCCGTCATCCACCCCCTTGTGCGGTAAGAGGGCCGACCAGCCCGGAATGGCGAAGCCCTCGCCCCGGATACCCTGCCGCGTCATCCAAGCCAGGGCCGTGAGGCACAACACGGCGGCGACGAAACGCTCTTCCCGTCGCATCGAACCCATCGCTTGGGCCTCTTGCTTGAGCATCGCCACCGCCGATTCGGACCAAGGGAGATGACGCAGACGCCGTCCTTCCATGAAATAAAGCACAGCCAAACCGGCGATCACCACGGGCACGCCGATCATCATCCATTGCAGAAAACTCGGGACGTTTTGGGGAAAAATCCGCTTCATGGTTTCGAGAAAAACCAGGTTGGGCGGACTCCCCACCGGCGTGCCCATGCCGCCGATATTCGCGGAATAAGCGATGGTCAGCAGCAGGGTCGAGGCCGCCACTTGCATCTCCTCCGGCTTGAGCTGGCTGTCCAATTTCGAGAGCACGGCCAAGGCGATGGTCGCCATCAGCATGGTGGTGGCGGTATTGGAGATCCACATCGACAAGAAGGCGGTCGCCACGGCAAAACCGATAAGGATTTGTGTAAGGCTGGTGTTCCAACGCGAGAGGATAAAGAGCGCGAGGCGGCGATGCAGGCCCGTCGCTTCCATGGCCTGCGCGATGAGGAAGCCGCCCAGGAAGAGAAAGATGGTGCTGGTCATGTAGCGGGGCGCCGTTTCTTTACCGGCGGCGATGCCCGTCAGGGGAAAGGCGATGAGGGGGATGAGTGCCGTCACCGCCAGGGGAACGCACTCCGTCATCCACCACAGCGCCATCCACAGGGCGATACCCAGCATGGCGGCGGCCTTGGGATGTTCCTGAATTTCGATGAAGATCGGAACGAGAAAGGCCAAGAGCGGCCCGGCAATGAGGGCGACTCGTTTGATGTGGCGCTGGATCACCTCAGAAAATCCCCTTTTCTATCCGTCTTTTCCACATGGTGCCGACACGCGATGCGCCAGCCCGTCCGCTAGAATACCGCCTTCGGACAGAGTTGTAAAACACGAACAGAGTCCTTAAAATACGCGATGAATAAAGATCATCATTGAAAGGTTTGAAAGGACGCTTCATTTCTCATCGATTTTATGGGCGAAATGGGGCGGGGCAAATGTTTATGGCGCTTCTCACCACAGAGGCCGTTGTCCTCGGGAGTATCCGGCTGGGCGAGGCCGATAAGTTGGTTACCTTTTATACGGCGGACAAGGGCAAGCTTGCGGGCGTGGCCAATGGGGCACGCCGAATGAAAAGCCGCTTCGGGGCCGCCCTCGAGTCCTTTACACACTGCAAACTTATCGTCTTCGAAAAGGGCGGGGATAAGCTGGCCCGTGTGAACCAGTGCGACATCCTTCAATCCTTCCAAGCGCTGCGCGAAGACTGGGCGGGCATCGAACCAGCCCTTCGCATGGTCGATTGGGTGAAGCGAATGACCCCTGACCGGCAGGCCGACCCGGAGATCTTTCAACTGCTCCTGCAAGGCCTCGACCGCCTGGAGGCAGGTGAGGACCGCCTGCGCTCGACCCTCTTGTTTATCCACCGGCTCATTGCCTGCTGCGGTTACCAACCACAGTGGGACCCCTGCCTGAAGTGCAAACAGGCCTTTCAGCCGGGCGGGCGGTTTGCCGTGTACTTCTCCGCAAAGACCGGCGGCGCGGTCTGCGGCCGCTGCGACACGGCGGGCGGGCCCCTCATCGCCATCTCGCAGGGGACCCGCGCCTTTCTCAATGCCGCTCAGAAGATGGATTATCTGCGCGCCCATCGGCTCAAACCCTCCGCACAGATCAAAAAAGAGATCGAAAGCGTTCTCGTCGCCTATCTCTCGCATATCACCGGCAAGGCCCCGCAGCCCATCGGACCGCAGGCCGCGCCGCCGGCGCGCTCCGGTGCATCTATTTCATTGACAGGCTTTCCCCGGTTTTGATACTTTTGGAGCCGTTTTTAAGAAACCCAAGCGATTTGCAGTTTGAAGGTAAGCCGCCTCGTGTTATCCGCACAAAAAAAGTGTTTGACCTTCCAAGATCTTTTTTTATCGCTTCATCAGTTCTGGGCCGACCAAGGCTGTCTCGTTCTCCAGTCCTACGACTCCGAGGTCGGCGCCGGCACCTTTCATCCCGCGACTTTTTTAAAGGCCCTCGGCCCCGAACCCTGGAAAGCGGCCTATGTACAGGCCTCCCGCAGGCCGACGGACGGCCGCTACGGAGAAAACCCCAACCGCCTCCAGCACTACTACCAATATCAAGTGATCTTGAAACCCGCTCCAGAAAACATCCAGGACCTCTACCTGCAAAGCCTGTCGTCCTTCGGGATTTCCCTGCGCGAGCACGACATCCGTTTCGTGCAGGACGATTGGGAGTCGCCGACCTTGGGGGCCTGGGGCTTGGGCTGGGAAGTCCGGCTCGACGGCATGGAAATTACCCAGTTTACCTACTTTCAGGAAATCGGCGGCATCCGGCTCGATCCGGTGTCCGTCGAGCTGACCTACGGTTTGGAACGGGTGGCCATGTATCTACAGGAAGTGGATAAGGTCTTCGATCTGGCCTGGACCGATGCGGTCACTTACGGGGAAGTCCATCATGAAGGGGAGGTCCAATTCTCTCATTATAATTTTGAGTCGGCCGATGTGGACACCTTAATCACGCTTTTCGACCGCTCGGAAAAAGAGGGAAAAGCCTTAATCGGCAAAGGATTGGTTTTGCCTGCCTACGACCAATGTATTAAGAGTTCTCATGTTTTTAATCTCCTGGATGCGCGGGGCGCGATCTCCGTTACCGAACGAACCGGCTACATCGGCCGGGTCCGCAGCTTGGCCCGCGCCTGCGCGGCCGGATATCTCAAGCAACGGCAAGACGGCGGCTTCCCGCTTCTTAAAAAATGAACGATTACCCGGGTCCGGACAAGGCGGCCGAAAAACACCCCCTTCTGCTTGAAATCGGCATCGAAGAGATCCCATCGGACGTGCTACCGAAGGCCTTAAAACAACTGGGTGAGATTTCAAGGAGATGTTTTGAAGACGCGGCACTGCCGTTCGGTACACTCGAGGTCTACGGCACGCCCAGGCGCATCGTGCTCTATCTTCCGCATCTCGCATCGAGGCAGGCATCGAAAACGGAGGTCACGATCGGCCCGCCGAAACAAGCGGCCTTCGATGCCGCGGGAAAGCCGACATCCGCAGCCGCCGGATTCGCAAAATCGCAGGGCGTGCAACTCTCCGAGATCCAGATTCAAGATACAGGCACCCTCGGTTCCGCCGCCAAGGCGAAAAAAGGCGAATATCTTGTCATCAAAAAAGAACGGGGGGGCGCACCGACGAAAACCCTTCTCAAAACCCTGATCCCGGAGACGATCGCCCGATTGACTTTTCCACGATCGATGCGGTGGAACGAAAGCGGCGTCGCCTTTGTCCGGCCCATTCGATCCATTTTGGCGATTTACGACGGCAAGGTCGTGCCCTTTTCCTATGCCGGGGTTTCGGCCGGGAATCTTTCCTGCGGCCATCACATCATGGCGCCGGAATCCTTTGTCGTCGAAGATTTCGATTCCTATCGCGAAGGTTTGCGCTTACGCTTCGTCCTAATCGATCCCGGCGAACGGCTGGGCCGAATCAAAACCGAGATTGAGGCCTTAGCGAAAGAAAAACAAGGGCGACTGGAAGCGGATGAAAGCTTGCTTCTTCAGGCCGCGCATACGGTCGAATATCCAAAGGCCCTCTGCGGGAACTTCGACCCGGACTTTTTAGCGATTCCAAAAGAAATCATTACGACGGCCATGGCGGAACATCAGGGCTATTTCCCGCTTTATCGGAAAGATGGTGCATTGTTGCCCCACTTTATTACGATTTTAAACGTCGATTCAAAAGACCTCACACTCATTCAAACGGGGAATGAGCGTGTACTGCGCGCGCGGCTTCACGATGCCCGGTTTTATTTTGAACAAGATCGAAAACAACGGTTATCCACACGAGTCGAGGATTTGAAGCAGCTGATGTTTCAAGAAAAACTGGGCTCGGTTTACGAAAAAGTAGAGCGACTTAAAACCCTTTCGGCTTCGATAGCGAACACAATCGGGTGCGCGGATGAGGACAAACAAGATCTTAAGCGGGCAGCGCATCTTTGCAAGGCCGATCTCGTGACGGGTGTTGTGCGGGAATTTACCTCACTCCAGGGAACGATGGGGCGCGTCTATGCCAGCAAGGAAGGAGAAAATGACTTTGTGGCGCGGGCCATCGAAGAGCACTATTTACCCCGCCACGCCGGAGATCGGCTTCCAGTCGTCCGTAGTGTGGGGGAAATACTCGCCATCGCAGACAAACTCGATACCATTGTCGGCTGCTTCGGCGCGGGGCTCATTCCGACCGGTTCAGAAGACCCCTATGCTTTGCGTCGCCAGGGTTTGGGCATCATCCAAATGCTCGTTAACCGCAAATCCTATAAAGTCCAGAAACTGTCTCTGAAAGATGTTGTTAAAAAAGCCATTGAATGCTACGGGGACAAGTTTTATGTTCCGGATCTTTCGGGGAAGATCATCTCCTTTTTCAAGCTTCGGATCGATTCCTACCTGCAGCAATCGCGAGGGATTCGCTATGACCTGCGGGACGCCGTCCTGGCAAGAGACTTGGACAAACCGCTTGTGATCGTTGAGTGCGCCGAAGCCCTCAGCACATTTTCGAAACAGCCTGTATTTCAATCGCTCATCACGGTGTATAAACGGGTCGCCCGGATTTTGCCGCCCGGCTTCGTCGGTCAAATCAGAGAGGACACATTTGTTCACCAATCGGAAAAAGATTTACACAAAAAATATGTCGATGTTCACAAGGCAATCCTACATTTATGGGTCACAAAATCTTATTTGCAAGTCCTTGAGCGGCTTTCGACATTGAATGATCCGCTTAACCGTTTTTTCGATGATGTGTTGGTGATGCATGAAAATAAAGCAATCCGGCAGAATCGTTTGAGCCTTTTATACGACGTTAGCAGGCCCTTTAAAGAGTTCGGTGATTTCTCGAAAATTGTAGAGGAACAAACTCCAACTTAAAGGTTTAGAACAAAGAAACAATCCAGCGAGCCCTGTTCATGCACAATATCCAACAGAAATAGGAGACCTTGAATGAAAGGCAAAAAAAAACACGTCTATACCTTCGGAGACGGAAAGGCCGAAGGCCGGGGCGATATGAAAAACCTCCTCGGCGGCAAAGGCGCCGGCTTGGCGGAGATGTCGCGCTTGGGGATTCCGGTCCCGGCCGGTTTTACGATCACCACCGAGGCCTGCCTTGCGTTTTATAAGCAGCAAAAAACCTATCCGAAGGGGATGTGGCAGGAGGCCTTGGCCGCTTTGGGGAAGGTGGAAAAGTCCATCGGATTAAAATTCGGCAACCCCCGGCAACCCTTGCTGGTGTCCGTGCGGTCCGGCGCGCGGGCCTCGATGCCGGGCATGATGGACACCGTTCTAAACCTGGGGCTCAACGACCAAACCGTCAAGGGTCTAATCGAAAAAACGCACAACGCGCGCTTCGGCTACGATGCCTACCGGCGATTCGTTTCGATGTTCGGCAATGTGGTCTTGGGCGTGAGTCGTGAACGATTTGAACAGGCCCTCGATCAAAAAAAACAAATGCTGGGTGTCTTGCTCGACACGGCCCTAAGCGTCGAGGCCCTGGTCGATCTTGTCTCGGATTATAAAAAGATTATCCTGAAAGAAACCGGCAAGCCCTTTCCGGAAGATCCGTTCGAACAGCTCCGGCTTGGGATTGATGCCGTTTTTAATTCATGGCACGGTAAGCGGGCCATCACTTACCGCCGTTTAAACAATATCCCGGACGATTGGGGAACGGCCGTCAGTGTCGTGGCGATGGTCTTCGGCAACCTCGGGGAAACCTCGGGTACCGGCGTCGCCTTTACCCGCGATCCGTCCACGGGAAAAAAACGCTTCTTCGGGGAATTTCTTTTCAATGCCCAGGGAGAAGATGTGGTGGCGGGCACTCGAACCCCACTCGCGATCGATGTCCTCAAAAAACGGCTGCCCACCGCCTACAAAGAGCTGTTATCCATCTACAAAAAGCTGGAAAAACACTACAAAGACATGCTCGATATCGAATTTACGATTCAGGAAGGCCGGCTCTACATGCTGCAAAGCCGCATCGGCAAGCGGACGGCCGCAGCAGCCATTCAAATTGCGGTCGACATGGTCAACGAGCGCCTCATCAGCCAAAGGACTGCGGTGTCCCGAATTGACCCCATCCAGCTCGATCAGCTGCTTCATCCGATGATCGACCCCGCAGCAAAGCTCCAAGTCATTGCAAGAGGGCTTCCGGCCTCTCCCGGCGCGGCCATCGGGAAGGTAGTTTTCTCGGCCGATGAGGCGGAGCGGATGGCGGAACGGCATGAGAAGGTCATCCTCGTTCGATCCGAAACTTCTCCGGATGATATCGGGGGCATGGACGCCGCCGAAGGGATTGTGACCTCACGCGGCGGGATGACGTCGCATGCGGCGGTGGTCGCGCGGGGCATGGGGAAATGCTGCATTGCCGGATGCGGCGGGATCGCCATCGAGGAGGGGACCATGTGTTTTCGCGCCGGTGAGTACACCGTCAAGGAAGGGGATTACATCACCTTAAACGGCTCGACCGGTGAAGTCATCCTTGGACAAGTCGATCTGATCCAACCCAAGCTCAGCCGGGCGTTTAAGACCTTGATGGGCTGGGCGGATAAAATCAGACGCCTGAAAATCCGGGCCAATGCCGATAACAAGCGGGATGCGAAGGTCGCCAGAGGCTTCGGCGCGGAAGGGATCGGACTGTGCCGGACCGAACATATGTTCTTCGAAGAAGATCGTATTCAACGCGTCCGAGAGATGATCCTGGCCGCTTCCCTCGAAGAACGGAAAAAAGCATTGTCCAAGCTCCTTCCCATACAAAAAGCCGATTTTATCGAAATTTTAAAAGAGATGCGCGGGCTCCCGGTCACCATCCGCCTTTTGGACCCCCCGCTTCACGAATTCCTGCCCCAGACCGAGAGCGACTTGGAAGCGCTTTCCCGCGAAGTGGGGATGCCCGTCGAATCGCTTCGAGCGAAAACGCATGCGCTTCATGAAATGAACCCCATGCTGGGACACAGAGGATGCCGGCTGGGGATTACCTTTCCGGAGATATACGAGATGCAGGTCGAGGCCATTTTTGAGGCCGCCTGTGTCTTGAAACGCAGACGAATCGACGTGACCCCGGAAATCATGATCCCGCTGGTGGCGCATAAGAACGAGCTGCGCGAGCTCAAGCGCCTTTGTCAAAAAAAGGCCGGCGAGGTGATGTCCAAGTATCGAAAAACAATAAACTACTCAATCGGCACCATGATCGAACTGCCGCGCGCCGCTCTGGTGGCGGATCAAATCGCACAAGAAGCCGATTTCTTTTCTTTCGGCACCAACGATCTCACGCAGACGGTGTTTGGCCTCTCTCGCGACGATGCCGGTAAATTCCTGCCGGAGTATGTCGAAAAAAAGATATTGCCGCAGGATCCTTTTGTCGCCATCGATCAAGAGGGCCTGGGTGTTTTGATGGAAATCGGTGTTCAAAAAGGGCGAGCGACAAAAAAACAACTTAAAATCGGGATTTGCGGCGAACACGGCGGCGAGGCGAGTTCCATCGCCTTTTGTCATCAGTTGGGGTTAAACTATGTCAGTTGTTCCCCTTACCGGGTGCCGATTGCCAGATTGGCTGCCGCACAGTCGGCGATTGCAGGGGATGAAGCGGCTTATCGGTCGACGGTGTGAGGGCTTCGACGAGTCAGGGATATTCAGAGAATGGTTCTAGGCAAACAGATCGATCATGCTTTTTTCCATTTCGTCCGCGGTTTTCAGGATGGCGAGATGGGCGCTGAATTCGGTTTTGGCCAGGACTTGATTCACGGCTTCTTCGGCGAGATCCACATTTGATCCTTCGGTGAAGGTTCCATCGGGTTCGGGCAGTTGTGGGCCCGGGCCGAGGCCCTTTTCGATGTGCACCACCACCCCTCCGGATGCCCCCTCACTTTGAAGCACGGTATCTTTCTTAAAGCCGTTGGTGCTGAGGTTGGCTGTGTTGTGAGCCGCGGCTTCTAACCTCCTCAGGCTCCCCGAAAGGCCGGAGAGCGCCGTGTTCATTGGCGATAGCATAGTCCTCCTCCTTAATATCCTTTATCGGCAACACTTAAGAAAACTTGAGCTTTTTCTGAAAAAAAAAGTAAAAACGTGCGAATTTACAAAAAACGGAGCAATCGGTTTTAAATTGCCCGAAATGATCAACTGTGCGAATCGATCCAATAGGGGCTGAGGGGTGTGGGCTTCTAGGGCTGTCCCCCTGGGTTCTTCATTTGTTCCTGTATCATCTCCTGCATTTTCTTTAACTGTTCCATCATGTCCTTGGGATCTTGAATTCCGGAAGGATGGTCTGCCATGCCCTCCCGTGGCCTTGAAGGATTGTTCGGTAACTTCTGGAGCGCTTTCATCGGGTCTTCTCCCTCGACCACTTTTATGCCTGTCGGAAGCGACACCTCGGCGGCGGTAACCTTCCCGATTTGCAGGTCGTCGCGGTTTGTATGACTTCCATCCTCGGTGCGCCTTCCTTTTTTTAGGTGTTTTCAGTTGAATTTTTTTCTCTATTATCATAGACTTTATTTTATCGGCACATCAACGCATCCGGTCAAGCCTTCGAAGGCAATGCTTGTGTTTCTTGGGGGGCAAGCCAGGCAACGGGTTTGGGAGTCGACATGAAAATTCTCGATAAAACCCTTGCAATCATTCTCGCCGGCGGAGTCGGCTCCAGGCTTCACCCGCTGACCCAAAACCGCGCCAAACCGTCGGTTCCTTTCGGCGGAATTTATCGTATCATTGACTTCACGCTTTCGAATTGTCTGCATTCCGGCCTCCGGCGGATCATGGTCCTCACGCAATATAAATCTCACTCTCTCAACAAGCACTTGCGCGACGGGTGGTCGATTTTTAATCCCGAGATCGGTGAATTCATCACGGCCATTCCGGCACAAATGCAAATGGGAGACGAATGGTATGCCGGAACCGCGGACGCGATCTATCAAAATCGCTACTTATTGGAACGGAACGATGCGGAATACATACTGATACTGGCGGGAGACCACATCTACCGCATGGATTACGCACAGATGCTGAACGAGCATATCGACCGGAAACGCGATGTCACGATCGCCGCCATGCCCGTTCCGGCCGGCCTGGCGAAGTCCTTCGGCGTGATTGTCGCGGACACGGATCACCGGGTCCAAAATTTTATCGAAAAGGACCTAAGCCCTCCCGCGATCCCCGGCGACCCGAAGCATGTACTGGCGTCGATGGGGATCTATATATTCAATATTTCCGTATTGCTCAAGGTGCTTGAACAAGATCATATGGAAAGTCAATCGGGCCATGACTTCGGGAAAAACATCCTTCCCCACATGGTCGGCGCGCAAGCGAATGTCGGCACTTATTTTTTTGGAATGAATGGCGGACGCGTCACGCAGGACCGGTATTGGAGAGATGTCGGCACGCTCGATGCCTATTACGAGGCGAATATGGATCTCCTGAAACCTGTACCGCTCATCGATCTCTACCAAGAGGATTGGTTGATCCGGACCTATCACGGTCAGTATCCCTCCGCCAGGATGGTGCCTTCTTCTACAGGCGAAGTCGGCAGGGTCGAGAACGCCTCTTTGGCGGGTGGAGATTTGGTCATCGGCGCGAGGGTCATCCATTCGATCCTCTCGCATGACATCCGCGTTGAATCGGGTGCGCGGGTCGAAACATCGATTCTGTTCGACCGGGTGCGGGTGGGTTCGGGTACCCACATAAGGAAATCGATCATCGATAAAGATGTCTACATTCCCCCCGGCACGTCCATCGGCTGGGATGAAGCCCTCGATAAGAAACGCTTCACCGTTTCGGAGAAAGGCATCGTCGTCGTTCCCAAAGGCTACGTCTTTCCCGGTCCGTAAAAGACCCTTTACTTAACCCGGTGAATTTCGACCTTCTCGATCACCACGTCGGTTTTGGGCCGGTCCCGCCGGTCCCGCGGAGTGCTCGATATTTTTCCGACGACATCCTGCCCTTCATAGACCTGGCCGAAGATGGTATGACGATTATTCAAGTGGGGCGTTGCCCCTTCCGTAATGAAAAACTGGCTGCCGTTGGTGTTTGGTCCTGCATTGGCCATCGCCAGGCGTCCCGGCCGATCGAATTTTAAGATCGGCGAAAATTCGTCCTTAAACTGGTAACCGGGGCCGCCCATGCCGTTTCCCATGGGATCGCCACCCTGTATCATGAACCCGGGAATGACCCGATGGAAAACCAGGCCGTCGTAAAATGGTTTCTTTATCTCCTTCCCGGTATTGGGGTCGGTCCATGTTTTCGTCCCTTCGGACAAGCCCACGAAGTTTTCCACGGTCTTGGGCGCCTTTTTCTCGAACAGGGTGATCGTGACCTTTCCCAAGGTGGTTGTGAATATGGCGTAGAGACCCGGCGGCAGTTTATTTTCGTCTGCGCCGGCTTTTGGAACGAAGGTGAGCATGACAATAGAAACGGTCAAAATAAAATTGATTAGGGACATCCTGATCCTCCATATTTCAAGCACATTTCAAGCCGATAAAAATACTCGTGATCGATTTCGGGAATCGTACTACGAATACCGTTCTATTGGCAAGGCGGTCTTCGGTTCGCATCCCTGAATAGGATTTGGGGATTATGGGGCGGACACAGTGGCTCGGCAGACCGCCTTGACACGCATTCCGCATTGCTGTATGATCCGCTCAAGTTTTTTTCTGTAGGACGATGACGTCCCACCCAGCAATTTTCCAGGGTGGGGCGTTTTTTTTTGAGACAGCCGTTAATCTTCAGCAGAATATATCGATGCCCATGCTTAATGTCACCGGCACCTTAATCGGCTCCAGTCAATCGATGAAGGACATTTACGCCGACCTGCCGCGTATCGGACGAAGCAAGGCCACCATATTATTAAGAGGGGAAAGCGGCACCGGGAAAGAATTGGTTGCCAAATTGATCCACGAAAACAGCCCGCGCAACGGCAAGGCCTTTATCAAGGTCAACTGCGCGGCGCTTTCCGAATCTTTGATCGAAAGCGAACTCTTCGGTCATGAAAAAGGCGCTTTTACCGGCGCCACCCAAACGAAGAAGGGCCGATTCGAACGCGCCGACGGGGGGACGATCTTTTTAGACGAGGTCGGGGACCTCCCCCTTCCGGTACAAGTAAAGCTTTTGCGTGTTCTGCAAGAAATGGCCTTCGAGCGCGTGGGAGGATCCGAAACCTTGCGGGTGGATGTGCGGACGATCTCGGCAACTCACCGGGACCTCGAAAAGGCGATTATTGAGGAAACATTCCGGCAGGATTTATACTATCGCCTGAATGTCATCCCGGTGCACTTGCCTCCGCTTCGGGACAGAAAGGAAGACATCCCCTCGCTCATCGATTACTTTCTGGATAAATTTAACGAAGAAAATCAAAATCGGGTCTCTCTCTCACACGAAATGGTGGCCTTGCTCACCCGCTACCATT
Organism: Nitrospiria bacterium; assembly: GCA_046756925.1. GTDB lineage: Bacteria > Nitrospirota > Nitrospiria > SBBL01 > JAADHI01 > JAJDBU01. Next base: position 2,114 of record JBHHXH010000019.1, on the reverse strand, counting down.
GGCCGGGCAATGTTCGGGAGCTTGAAAACTGCATGGAGCGCCTGGTGGTACTCTCAGAGGAGGGGGAGGTGACGCTGAAGAGCATCCCGTCCGGCATGAAAACCTATTTCAGGGATATCCGGGACGTCACGTCTTTTAAGGGGGGACAAGGTGGCGGTTCGCTGATAGAAGCCATGCACGGCATGGAAAGAGAGGCCCTCTTAAAAGCCTTGGAGCGAACCGGATGGGTCCAGGCCAAAGCCGCCCGTCTGCTTGGCTATACGCCCCGCCAAGTAGCGTATAAAATCAAAAAATACAAGCTCGCGCCAAATCACCTATTTTAGGTTTGGAAATATTTTACGTCTTTAATCTGTATTAAATTGTATTTATTCTATAATATATTTAAATTTTAAGGTAAAAGTCCATCCCCTTCTGTCAATTTTCGAAATCCATATTTTTTCCTTGTTTTACAAATATTTTTTTGTTAGAATGCCGCCGTCTGCTGTCTATTAAGCTTTCAACTTCCCTCGGCGGGATGCGGCTCAAGCAGATTCGATTGTTTTTATTGCGGTTCCACATACGGTAGATTAAGGAGGAAAGCAAATGGAAGAAGGAACGAGACCAAACCTAGAAAAATATGCCCCTCGCAAGGCATTCTATAAGAGTACGGCAATAGCGGCAATCTTGACCATGGTCTTTGCAAGCTCGGCTTGGGCCATTGACGGCTTGGAGTTCTCCGGTCAGAACGCGCGAAACGAGGCGCTGCAAACCGACTATGGGAGCTTGATCGACAGCTACAATATTTGGGTAAACCCGGCGCTCGTTAACGATTACAGCAACCGTGTCGATGTGAATATCACGGATGACGGGTTTCCAAGCCATACCTCATCCGACGAGGAAATGGGCGGCGTCTTCAAGACCTTCGGCAATCAGGCGGTTGGGGTTTATATCGGGCGTCCCACAGATTCCGGCCTGTTTAACACGCCGGAAAACCAGGTGGACCTCTTCTGGGGCACGAATATCGGCGCAGCGAAAATCGGCGCCAGGCTCAATTTCCAGGCCAAGGAAGATTCGACGGGTGGACCCACTTCCACAAACACCTCCCCAGACAACACGCTCCCGACCGATCTCTCTTTTAGCACCACGAATATAACGGGATCCTCGTTGACCGAGGGAGAAGAGTTTAACCTTGCCCTGGGCGCGGCATTTGGTCCCAATTCGGCCTACGAAGCCTCGGTCATTTTTGGTCAGCCCGATGCCACGACCAACTCATCCAGCTCGACCAACGCAATCGTCGATGACTTGAACGGCGTTGACCGGACAGTAGTGGGCAGACGAACGACCGATACGGTCACCAACAGCAACAAGGAGAGCGATGACGACAACTTAGGGATTGCGCTTCGAGGACAGATCGGCAACTACCTGGCGACGATCTCATACTACACCTTGGAGTCGGGCAGTACGACCAATGCATCCACGGTAATAAACGATGTCAAAGATGACGATCTTACGGATGGAGCGCTGGGTGCGGACCCGGGAGATTTCAGCACGACAGATACTTTTATAACGGTGACAGACGCCACAAGCGAGACGGACACCTTCGGCTTGCATGGGAGCCGATCCTTTATGCCGACCGGCAGCACCCTTATTGTGGGTGCATTGGGTTTTGAGATGAGCGATACCGATACGAGCAGTCGCTCTACTCGGACACAACACACCCTCACGGATAATATTGCGGGGACGACAACATTCACTGCACCCATCGGGACTTTATCCAGCACTTCCGGCACTGAGGAGGAATTTGAGATTCCGCTCGTGATTGCGGTGGAAGGTGAAGTCAACAGCAATTGGAAGGCGCGTGCGTCGGTTAAGAAGAATCTGTATCAGAAAAAAGAAACCACGACCACGACCACGACCTTCTTCACTCCAACCCAGCCTCTATCAGGACCTACACCAAGAATTCCCGAGGCGGTCGACGTGGTCACCAATAGCAGCACCGAGAGCATCTGGTCGGATACCGACACCACCGTTGCATTGGGCCTCGGTTTTACGAGGGGCAATGCAACGATCGACGCCGTGGTACAGAAAGACTTCTTTACCCGGGGAACCGATGAAGGCATCACAAGTCGTGTGAA
>JBHHXH010000018.1:0-41362 GCA_046756925.1 Nitrospiria bacterium | reverse complement strand
GAACAAGATGAAGAAGTGGAGTTCGAAGTGAGTTCTGGCGAAAAAGGACCACAGGCGGCTAATGTTGTAAAGCTATAACCAGGATGCCTTTCTTCACTAAGCCCCAAGAGATTTCTTGGGGCTTTTTTTTTGAGTTTTTGTGAAAGATAGTATTAAGCGCCCATCCGATGCACTTTAATTAAATCGGTGTGCATCTGCCGATCTGTCTGCCGCTTTCGGCGCGGCGACTGTGAGACCATGACCAAAAACGCCCCTTTCGCCAATTTCGCCGAGGCGATTCCCTTGGCCATTTCTTGAAGGATGTCGTCCGTATTTTTCAACATCGACATGGGCCGTGGATCGACTCCCCAATAAAGCGCCATGCGGCGTTCGACTGCTGTGGAAGGCGTAAAGGCCACAATCGGTATCGCCGGTCGATGTTTGGAAAGCCGAAGTGCGGATCCGCCCGACAGCGTCGATGTCACGATCGCCTTCGCATCGATTTGCGACGCCAAGTGACAGGCCGACTGACTCACCGCTTCCGATACCGGAAGCCCCGCTTCGAGGCGATAAGCCATAACCGGAAGTTTTTTTTCCACTGCGGATATGACACGCGCCATCATTTGCACGGACTTTATCGGATATTTTCCGGTCGCCGTCTCTCCGGAGAGCATCACCGCATCTGTTCCATCGAAGATCGCATTCGCCACGTCGGACACTTCCGCGCGGGTTGGGCGGGTGTTTTGCACCATCGATTCCAGCATCTGCGTTGCGGTAATTACCGGAATGCGCGCCTGGTTCGCCATCCGAATCATTTCTTTTTGCAAAAGCGGAACCTGCTCCAGCGGGATTTCAACACCGAGGTCTCCGCGTGCAACCATGACCCCGTCGGCCGCCGCCATGATCTTTTCGAGGTGATGTGTGGCAATGGCCTGTTCCAGTTTAGCGATGACTGGCACCGTCTTGTTTGCCCGGTGAAGGATCTGTTTGACGGCCATGATGTCGTCCGCCGTTCGAACCATCGACAGGGCGATATAATCGACGTTTTGCGCCAAGCCAAAGGATAGATCGCGCTTGTCTTTTATGGTCAATGAGGAAAAACCCAGATCGCGCCCGGGAACGTTGACCCCCTTGTGGGCTTCTAAGATCCCCCCTTCCACCACTCGGCAGTGGATTTTTTCGCGAGAGATCCGAAGAACACGCAAGGCAATCCGTCCATCATTGATCAGTATGGCGTCATCCGGCTGCACCTTTTTAAAAAGCAATGGATAATCGGTGCTGAAGGCTTGTCCGGTTCCGGTCCCCGGGCCATTGAAGATGGTGAGCAATGCATTTTGTTTGAGCGGATATGAGGGATTTTTCAAGGGTCCAATTCGAACTTTTGGCCCCTGAAGGTCTTGAAGAATCGCAACCGGTTTTCCTTTTTGTTTTGAGATGGCGCGGATCGCTCGAATGCTTTCCCCGTGCTCATCGTGACGGCCATGGGAAAAATTCAAGCGGATGACATTAACCCCCGCAGTGATGAGACGGGAAAGCACTTTTTCCGTGGCGCTGGCAGGACCGAGGGTGGCGACAATTTTTGTCCTCCTAAAGGCGATCATAGGGATCCCCTTCGCGCGCACAAGGGCCTTCGCGTGAGCAACGGATCGTCGCCATCGTTTGAGACGCGATTCATTTCATGTCTTCGGAAATAGACCATCTTTCGGATGATATATCGAATTCAGGCGGATTAAATATCGAAACTAAAGGCTTCATTATTTGCATTGATGGAACGCAATGGATCATACTCCGAATCCGGTAGGGAATCAATGTCGATTGCCTGTCGATCCAGAAAATGCTATAGTTCAAGCCGATGGCGCTAAAGAGATTCATAAAATATTGCATTCGAACTCTGTTTGTCTTCTTATTGCCGCTTGTTCTTCACACAGGCCTCTCTTGGGCGGACTATACAGCCGATCAATTTATCACCATTTCAAGGGGGGAATTTGGGGGCAATCAAAGGATATTTCCGGCCAAGCTTTTCGCAAAGCAAAAAATGTTGCGAATGGAGGTCGATATCGCGGGTCGTAAATCGGTCAACATATTCAGGGGCGACCTCGACCCTCCTGTGTTTTGGACCCTGATGCCGAAGGAAAAAATGTACATGGAAACCACCGGCGATGCCGGGATTCCCAATCTTCTTTCACCGGGATCGAACTTAAAATACGAGAAGGTCTTCTTGAGAAGAGAACCGGTTGCCGGGATTATGACCAATAAGTTCAGGCTCGTGTGGAATGACAAGGATGGAAGCCGCCGAACCGGATTGGCCTGGGAGGCGATCGACTTAAACAACGCCCCCATTCGTCAGGAGTTTTTCAATAAAGACGAACATGTCTTGGTCCAATTGGCGAATATTAAAGTCAAGACGCTGGATCCCGTTCTTTTTGAAATCCCATCGGGTTATAAAAAAATCTCGATGCCGTCCGATGCAATAAAAAAGTAATGGGGAGCGTTCCGGCCCAAGCGGTTTTTTGCCGTCCATTTAAGTTTCGAAACAAAAATGTTGATCGATGGATCTCTTGTCGATGCCCTGAAGAGCGATTTGTCCGAAATAGATGTCCCAAAAACCCTTATGGCATGAAGAGAAATGAATACTATCGAATGTAAGTTTTTTGTCGGTCAGCTGGTTCACCATCTCCTGTTTGACTATCGCGGCGTGGTGGTCGATGTCGATCCGGAATATCAGGGAACGGAAGAATGGTATCGGCAGGTCGCGCGTTCGAAACCCCCGAAAGACCAACCCTGGTACCACGTCCTGGTCCATAACGGTAAACACATGACCTATGTCGCGGAACGAAATTTAAAAGCGGACCCTTCAAAATCCAAAATTAAACATCCCCTTATCGAACATTTCTTTACCGGGTTTGAAAAAGGGAAATATATTCGCATGATGAGCTGAATCTTTTTTCGGATACGTGTTTGCGTTTTCCGAAGAACCCAATCGGCGTCAGCGGGAGCGGTTCCATGAACACTTTTTATAGCATCGTAGATCTTGTCGGGCAGACCCCCTTGGTCCGTTTAAAGGCGGTGTCGGAAACAACGGGTTGTGAAATACTCGGCAAGGCGGAGTTTTTGAATCCCGGCGGTTCGATCAAAGATCGAACGGCTTTAGGGATTATTCGGGATGCGGAAAAACGGGGTGAATTGAAAAGCGGCGGAACCGTTGTCGAGGGAACCGCCGGCAACACCGGCATCGGCCTGGCGATGCTCGGCAAGGTTCTGGGGTATCGAACGGTGATCGTGATCCCCGAAACGCAAAGCCCTGAAAAAATAGACCTGTTGCGGCTGTATGGAGCGGAGGTTTTCTTGGTCCCCGAGGCGCCCTATAGCGATTCGGAGAATTACATCCACGTGGCCCAGCGAATGACGGAGAAATTAAACGCAGAACGACCCGGGGGCGCGATCTGGGCGAGGCAGTTCGATAATGTGGCCAATCGAGAATTTCATTGTCAAACAACCGGGGTAGAAATTTGGGAGCAATGCGGCGGCAAGATCGATGGCTTTATCTGTGCCGTGGGAACGGGAGGCACACTGGCCGGTGTCGGGAAAGCGCTCAAATCGCGAAACCCGAAGATCACCATTGCGCTGTCCGATCCAATGGGCGCATCGCTTTATCATTATTACAAACACGGCATATTAAAGGCGGAAGGGGATTCCATCGCCGAGGGCATCGGCCAAGGGAGGATCACCGAAAACATGGCCGGCGCGCAGATTGACGAAGCGTACCAAATTCCGGATACGGAAGCCCTCCCCTATCTTTTCGACTTGCTCAAAGAAGAAGGATTGTGCCTGGGAGGTTCTTCCGGAATCAATATCGCTGGTGCCGTTCGTCTGGCGAAACAGATGGGGCCGGGTCACACAATCGTGACGATATTGGCGGATCACGGTACAAGGTATCAGGGCAAATTGTTTAATCCCGGTTTCCTGAGAAAGGAAGGGTTGCCGGTTCCCGATTGGCTTGACTAAGGACGCTCCCACCACCGTCTCCTGATCTCAGCTGAAGCGTCGTCATGAGGGATCGGTGGATATGCTGTCCTGATAAGGCGGCTGTTATTGGAGAAAAAGCCCATACGCATCCAATGGAAACTTAGGAGGACATAGATGGAAAAACCAATCGCAAGAGGGACGGATATCGAAAAAAACCAACTCATTGCCGCAATACTAACGAATGCCCTTTTTACCGCCAAATTAGTCCATCTCCAAAAAGGAACCACCACCGACTCGAAAGGCATCATGGAAGACGTTTTTCGAACGTGGGCTGCGATCAGCCAACATTTTCACAATGAAACCACTGCGCAGCGAAGCAGACAAAAAAGACGTAAGGGAGATCGAAAAAGTCAGTGATTAATCAATTCAGCCGGACGGCCTTGGGTATTGCGGTTGATCCATCGGTATACACGTCTGATGTTGGACAGAGATGCAAGCCATCCTTCCGAAGGCATCGGGTGATTTTTACTGAAGCGGGCCGGATAGACACCTTTGACGAGACACCTGCGGAATGAAAAAAAGGTTTGAGAAACAAGATCGTTGAGGGATGCGCCTTGTCTTATCTCGATCGACACGCATCGAAAAATGAACCGTTTACAAAGGTTCTGTTTTATTCCGTCCTGGTCCACTACGTCTTCTTTTATATTTTTATCGGCAATCCCCTGCTGATCCTCACCTTCGATGATCCGTCATCGATCGTGGACCACAGTATTGATATTCGCCTCCTCTCCATCCCGAAAATGGAAGAGGCGCCTAAAGAAATCCGAGTGCCTTTTCCAATCAAAACGGGGGAATCGAGTCAAGCCCAGGCGAACTTAAGCCCGGTCCCGGCATTCCCGGAAGGGCCGGTGGACAAGTTCGAAATCGGCCACGAAATCACCGAGGTCGAAGAAACCGCCTCGAACATTCCCCTTGCAGCAGACGAACTGCCGGATTTTAAAGAAGCAGTCTCTTCTTCTACACCGACCGAGGAATCCAAAAAGATCGTTCGAAAGCTTCCCCCGAACATGACCGGCCCGGAAGATTGTCTTCTCAAGGTTGTTGGCATGGTGTGTCCCTCCGGGGCGGTGGAATGCATTGCCGCTTATAAAGAATTCTGTTCATCTCTCCGCAAATAGAAAACCGCTCATCCCTTGGTTTTCCGATTTAAATTCCATCGCGGATCCGTGTATTTTTCGCGGACCAGTCGGCTGATAACGTTCTGCTCATAAGCGCTTATTTCCCCGGCGACCAAACGAATACCGAGGGCTGTCTCGAATCCTTCTTTGAGCGCTTGGATAAGATCGCCATAAGAAGGCAAGACCGACAAAAGATCTGAAAGCGTGATTTGATTCTCGGAGATCAAGGAAATTTGGCTGCTTTGCGATAGCGAGGATCCGGCCGCGCTGTTTTCGATGATCAACGATCCGTGCTGAAGGAAATGTGTTCTCCAGCGCCGTTGGGCGCTCCCGATTAATTTTTTTCCATGGAAGGCAATTTCGTACCAAGAGTTCGATGAAAAGCAAAGTGGATGCCGGTTGACATCTCTGCCTTCATGCTGGGTAAAGTCGCAAATTTCCGCATCGATGCCGAGTCCTTGCAAGCCCGCCAAAAGTCCTTTGGCAATGTGATGGTAGGTGCCCTTGATTCCGGAAGAAAATAAGGGATTTTCGGTGCTCGATACCACGGAGTAGGTCATTTCATGGTCATGCAGGAGACCCCGGCCACCCGTGATGCGCCTCACGAGCGGCACTCCACTGCCTCCATCCCGCGGTTCCATGCATTGGATCCACTCTGAATTTAATTTTTGAAAAGCCCCGATTGAAAAGCTCGGGCGAGACCATCGATAGAAACGCAAGGTGGAAGGGACCTTCCCAAGAGAAAAACCCTCTGCAATCGCTTCGTCGACCGCCATGTTTTTCGCGGCGGACTGCGGCGGGTCGACGAGAAGCCGCCAGATGCATCCTTTCAAGGCCGGATACCCCTTATAGTCGATTGATTCGTGGCATTGTAGACGGCGGTCATTTTGGTATCGACGATGCGGCATGGAATACGACGAAGCGACTTTCTGAAATCCGGTGGGTACGTTTCGGGCTGGCAGGCGTTTAAGTTTCGTTGCTTTCCGATAGGGGATCCGTGAGGGGTTCGAGGATGAGATTCATCTTGTCCACCTGTGCTTCGAAAAGGTCGCGCCATTGAGGCGGCAGCGGTTTTCCCCGTAAGACATCGGCCTTTCTTGGATTGATCGCACGGCCGTTTTTAATCAAGGTATAGTGAAGGTGGGGCCCGGTGCTCAAACCGGTCGAACCGACGCGGCCGATAAAATCTTCTTGTTTGACGCGCCTGCCTTTTTTGATGCCTCGCCAAAAAGACGAAAGATGCCCATAAAGCGTTTTATAGCCGTTTCGGTGACGGATGATGATCGTTTTTCCAAGCCCGCCTTTCCACCCGACAAAGGACACAACCCCGTCGGAAGCAGCCCGAACAGGTGTGCCGTGTTTTGCGGCGAAGTCGATACCGAGATGCGGCCGATTGACTTTTAAAATCGGGTGGAGCCGCCGGCGTGTATATCCCGAACTGATGTATCGATATCGCAAGGGAGATCTTAAAAAGGCCTTTTTCATGGAGCGCCCGTTTTCATCGTAGTAGCTACCGCGATCCCCATCCGGCGCAAAATAATAGGCTTGATACATCTTTCCACGGTTCATCATTTTTGCAGCCAGGACCCGTCCGAAACGGACGGTCTCGCCTTTGTTTTTAAAGACCTCATAGGACAGGGTGAATCGATCTCCCCTTCGAATATCGACTCCGAAATCCAGATCCCAGGCGAAAATATCGGAAAGATTTAATATTACCTCCCTCGGTATACCTGCGCGAAGCGCGGATTCGTAAAGAGACTCCACGATCACTCCGTTTCCCGAAGCGATTTCTCGATCGAGTCGGATTTCTTCCTTTTGCGCGGCCCATCCGCCCTCGGAGCGCGATATGATCAGACGGCGTGTGAAATCGATCTCAACCGATATTGCGTCGATTTGATCGGGGCTTTCGTTCATGGACATCTCTATTTTTTGCCCTGGCAGTATCTTCCGGAGATCGTAGATCGGTTTCGATATCTTCGTGATCTCATAGATTTCCCGGTCTTCCAATCCAAATTTGGAAAGAATCGAGTAGAAAACGTCCCCTTTTTTAAAAACATATTCCTTGAATGCCGGTTGGGAAATGTCTTGAGCAAGCGTCTCCGAGGAAGTCGCGGTTTCAACAAGGGGTGACAATGGCGCAATTGGGGGCGACGCGAGGGGCAGGGTTTCCAGCGCGGATGGATCTTCGGTATGGGGCAGTTCAAACCCCATTGGGGGTGCGGGATCGACGGCCGGTTCCGAGGCGGTCAAAAAGCGGTTACCAAAATAGAATAGGGAGATCAAGCAGGTCGATCCGAGTGCGATGCCAATCTTCCGGATAAGAGTTTTCTCTTTACGCATCAATCTACTTTAGCGGTCAAATCTAATTTAGAGATTCCGTTTGTAAGATGATTTCCGGAAAAAGATTTTCCACTTTAACGTATCTCGTTTACGAAAGGCAAGGCATTTTTGAAGATCCAAGAATCAATCTTTGAATACAGGGAAAGACGAAGGCAACGATAAAGATGTGGTTCTATTACAGAAAAAGGCCTAGTTTCCCGCCACCATCATTTTCGCGATTTTCAAGGTGGGAGCGGCAAGGGTTTTACTCGGGTCGATATCGTTGCCGATCAACTCGATTTGTTTGTAGATATCTTTCAGGTTCCCGGCGATGGTCAGCTCCTCTACGGGATGGGCCAGTTCGCCGTTCTCGATCCAGATTCCGCTCGCACCCCGGGAATAATCTCCCGTGATCATATTTACTCCGAACCCGATGAGCTCGGTAACATAAAAGCCGGACCGAACGCTGCGAATAATTTCTTCCGGCAAATGATCCCCCGGCATCATTTGAAAATTTGAAGGGCCGGCGGAAGGCGGGCTTCCCGTTCCTCGGACCGCACTGCCGTTGGAAGGCAAGCCCAGTTTTTCTCCCGAATAGGTGTCCAGGAGATAGTTCTTTAAAATGCCCTTTTCGACAATCGTTTTTTTGGTGGAGGGGAGCCCTTCACCATCGAAAGGCCGTGAGCCCAGACCCTGCGGCAAGGTCGGATCGTCATAGAGATTAAAATTCGAGGAAGCAATGGGATGCCCCAACATGTCGAATAAGAAAGAGGCCCCCTTGTACAACGCATATCCGGAGATCGCAGAGGCCAAATGGCCCAAAAGAGATCCGGCCACCTCCGGCTCGAAGACCACCGGAACCTCTTGGGTCGATACTTTTTTCGCGCCGATGCGGCGGAGGGTCCGCATCGCCGCCCTGCGACCGACCAACTCGGCCGTCTCTAATTGTTTGAATTTTCTTCGAGAGCTGTACCAATAATCGCGCTGCATCTTGCCGGCTTCGGTCGCGATGGGCATGACGGACAAGGTTGCGAGCGATCCTTTGAAAAGGCCGCCAAAGCCATTGCTGGCAACATATAGGCGTTCGTTAAATGCATGGCTGAAATCGGCGCCCTCGGAGTTGTTCAAGCGAATATCCGTTTTGAGTGCCGCGCGTTCAGCCTGCCTTGCAACCCCGATTTTTTCCTCGATGGAAAGGCTCCCAATCTCCGAATCGACAGCGTCCAGTTCCGGAAAAGTGTGGGCGCAGGCCTCCGGAGATGGTAATCCGGCGGCAGGGTCTTCTTCCGCCATCTTCGCCATTTCACAGGTATCGAACAAAAGCCTTTCTAAAGAAGCCGCACTTAGGTCGGAAGTCGAGCTGATGGCGGAGCGTTTCCCGAAAAAGAGACGCAGCCCCAGACGCTTTCCGCAGGCGCTGCTGATCTTCTCCACATCGTCCAGCCGGACCTGGGTCGAAAAAGAATCGCCTTCGGCCACAACGATATCACCATCGCTTGCGCCCTGAAGGGCGGCCTTCTTTAACAAGGCTTCCGCTTGTTCTATTTGAAACTGCATGCCCAATCCTTTTTGAATCCGGGCTTTCTCCCGTTCTTGAAAAAACTACCCACTCGTTCCACCGACCGTCATCTCGGAAATTTTGATCGTCGGCAAACCCACACCGACCGGCACGCTTTGTCCGTCTTTGCCGCAGGTGCCCACGCCCGAATCGAGGGATAAATCGTTCCCGACCATGGTCACCTTGGTCAGCACGTCCGGGCCGTTTCCGATGAGGGTGGCGCCTTTCACCGGGCGTCCGATTTTTCCGTTTTCGACCGTGTAGGCCTCGTTTGCCGAAAAAACGAATTTTCCGGATGTAATATCCACCTGCCCCCCGCCAAAAGAGACGGCGTAAATCCCTTTCTTCACCGATCGTATAATTTCGTCCCTGCTTGAATTTCCGGCGAGCATGAAGGTATTGGTCATTCTCGGCATTGGGCTGTGGGCATAACTTTCCCTCCGGCCATTCCCGGTTAAGGGCATCTTCATCAGGGAGGCGTTCAAGCGGTCTTGCAGGTAATTTTTTAGAATGCCTTTCTCGATCAGAACGGTCCGACCGGTCGGCGTGCCTTCGTCATCGCAATTGAGCGATCCCCTGCGGTGGGGGATGGTCCCGTCGTCGATGACCGTACAGAGCTTGGAGGCGACCCGCTCACCGAGCTTGCCCGAAAAGGCCGAGGTCTTCTTTCGGTTGAAATCCGCTTCCAATCCGTGACCGATGGCTTCGTGTAGAAGAATGCCCGGCCAGCCGGGTCCGAGCACGACTTCCATGGGGCCGGCGGGGGCCTCCAGGGCGGAAAGATTCAAAATGGCCTGTCTTGCGGCTTCGTGCGTATATTGCTCATATCTTTTAGGTCCCTGACCACTCTCCACACCCCCGGATTCGAAGAAATATTCAAAGGCGCTTCTGCCGCCCCCTCCAAAGCTGCCGACCTGACGGTTATTATTTTCTTCCGCAATACAGGTGACGTTGAGGCGCATCAAAGGGAGACGATCCCCAACGATCAGTCCCTGAGAGGAAACGACGAGAACGATCTTATACGCGCTGCTGAAAGAGGCCATGACTTTTTTGATCCTCGGATCGTAGTCTCGCGCAAGGCGATCGATTTCTTGGAGCAGTGCGACTTTTTCACCGGTCGCAACCTCGATCGGCGGCGTCTCGACCGGGTAAAGGTTGTGGCGAAGAACGTCGGTTTGATGAATCGGGACCGATGCCGAACCGCTTCCGGCTTCTGCAATATATCGGGCCGTCTTGGCGGCATGGCTCAGATGATTAGTGGATATTTCGTCGGAATAGGCGTAGCCCGTTTTCTCCTCGGAGATGGCCCGGACACCCACGCCCTGAGAGATATCCTTCGAAATTTTCTTGACGATCCCTTCCTCCAAGCTGAGGAATTCCCCCACCTCGTATTCGAAATACAAATCGGCGTAATCGATCCGCTTTCCCAGAACGCGGCCAAGTGTCGATTCGAGTGAGTCGTTTGAAAGACCGTATTTCTCAAGAAAAAATTGGTCCGGTTTACAGTGTGCCTCCCTCATGATCCCTCCCTTCCATCGGGCATCTTTTGAAGCCTGGAGAGCCTTCGCCGTTTTCTTTCGATCGCTTCTTGAAACAGACGGTTTTCTTCGTTGCCGACCAAGCTTAGCTTTGGAACCGGAACGGGTTTCCCAGATCGATCCACCGCCACATAGGTGAGGATTGCGCTGCTGGCATGGGCACGCTCGCCCGTGAGCGCATCCTCAGAAAACACTTCGACGGCAACTTCCATCGAAGACCGCCCGACATACATCATTTTCCCTTTTAAGACGACGAGATGACCCAGACGGATTGGGGAGAGAAAATCCAAGCCCTCCATCGATGCCGTGACGATCGCTTGCCTGCAATGCCGGTTGGCAACCGTTGCACCGGCCAAATCGATCCAGTGCATCAAGGTGCCTCCCAGTAGGTTTCCCAACATGTTCGTATCGTTCGGCAAGACGATCTGGACCATTTCCGATACCGATTCGGATACTTTCTTCTCTGGACGGGACATGCTGGGCCGATACCTCCATTAAACGACAAAGACAGCAAATAGTAACATATTTGCCGATCGATGTGTATTGGGGTTTTCGCTATTGACAATCAGATGATATTCTAATATGGTCCAATGTTTTGAGTTTAGCCACAACAGGGTTATCGGGATGCCTTATAAGATACGTGTACAGAAGAAAAAAGAAGCGGATCCGGTTCGGATCGCCAGCCGGACCGAAGTATTGATCGAATCCGTGGTCTCGAATCCTAAGCGGATTTGGGCCGTTCTCGCCGTTATTGCACTCATTGCCGTTGGCGTTTTTTCCTCGCAGTCGATGAAAAAACGCAGCGATGAAGCGGCTTGGGCCATCGAAGCCGAAGCTTCTAAGTTGTTACACGAACCGCCACCGCTCCCCGAACCGATCCAAGAAGGGGAAGCCGAGGCCCCGCAACCTTTGTTGGACCCGAAAGCGCGTTTGAAGCGAGCGGCGGCACTTTACGATGAGATATTGGAAAAATATCCGCAGAAATCGGTTGCAGCCATCGCGCTTTTCGAGAGCGGCAATGCCTATGCGCAATTGGAATCCTACGACATCGCTGAAGAACGGTTCCTATCATTTCTTACAAAATATCCCGACCGCAATGCGTATATCGCATTGGTTCACATGAAACTGGGCTATATATATCTAAATAGAGGCATGTCGGCAGATGCCTTGACACATTTCCGAACGGTCTACGAAATGCCGCCCGCCGCGAATAAAGACCAGGCCGGATTCGAATTGGCCCGGACCCTCGAAAGCGATGGGAAGGTGGACGAAGCCGTGGCGATCTATTCGGACATCTCCGAGACTTATGGCGAATCGCCCTGGGGCACGGAGGCGGAAGTGCGGCTTACATTCTTGAGGCCTCCCGCACCAGCCGAAACCCTGACGTCGGAAGAAAGTGAAGAAGCCGAGGGGCCTAAAAAAAATGAGGCTGTCGGTGAAGAAGGGAATGGCGAGGATGCTGTGGGGCAATCTACGGAATGATCAACGTGCGTCCTTCTCGAATAAAGTTCCCTTTTTTTAAGCGATTGGCGCGAAGGAGGTCTTGGGTTCGAACCGTGTATTTCCTGGCGATGGCGCCGATCGTCTCACCTCTTCGAATGGTATGTTTCCGGATCTCGGGAATGATGAGCGTGTCCCCGGTGCGGATGATGCTTTTCTTGTGCAATTGATTGACCTCAAGAAGATGGCGCATGGGGACATTGTACTTCACTGCGATGGTGCTGATGGTTTCACCCCGCCGTATTCTGTGCTTGTCGTCTCCTCCCCTCCAGCCGTCGTTCACGAGGATGTATTGTCCGGTCCGAATAATACTCCGAGGCTTCAGTCCATTGGTTTCGAGCAGGCGGCGAATACTGACACCGTATCTTCGGGCAATGGATGTGATCGTCTCGCCTCGCCGGACCCGATGTTTGAATGAACGGCCGATCACCAGATCTTCTTCCTCGTCCGGTGAATAATTCGCCAGAAAGATATCTCCTTTTCCTTTTGGAAGCTTGATCCGGTACCCCGGCATCCTAGGAGGGGTCACATCTCTTTTTATTTGTGGGTTGTATTTCCTGAGCTCCTTCAGCGAAATACCGGCATTTTTTGCGATTGAACTGAGATAGGCGGCTTTTGCAATCTCCACCTCGTCATACTCCCAGGGCGTGTGGTAGGTCACATCAAAACCGTACTTCTTCGGGTTTTTTGCGATCATCGTCGCCGCCATGAATTTAGGAACATAGTTTTTTGTCTCTCGGTGCAGCAGCCGCGATTTTCTTAATTTCCAAAAGTCTTTTGTTTTTGTTCTTTTGATGGCTCTCGCGACGCGTCCTTCCCCTGCATTGTAGCCGGCAAGCGCCAATGGCCAAGAGTCGAACAGGGCATAAAGATCTCTTAAATAATTTGCCGCCGCATGGGTGGCCGCGACCGGGTCGCGCCGCTCGTCAATCCACCGATCAATTTGCAGACCGTACTTTTTCCCGGTTCCTTTGATAAACTGCCACGTCCCGGATGCGCGCGATCTAGAAAATGCTTTGGGATTAAATCCACTTTCGATTAAAGCCAAATAAACAAGATCTTCGGGTAGTTGATAATCCCGCAGGATCTCTCGCATCATTTCCGTGTAACGTCCCGAACGGGCCAGCCATTTTTCAAAGTGAGGCCTTAGCCGTGTTTGAAATAAGGTAATGTATTTCCCCGCAAGGGCATTGTGAACGATCGGGATATCGTAGGTGACGGCTACATTCTCCGGCAAAAGTCGAGGGCCGTGAACACGTGGTGTCAATGTGGGGATTTGTGGGTCGGTTGGAGGATCGTTTTGCGGTGATGCGATGGCAGGCAGATCCAATTCTTCTGCGACGCCGATCAGTTCCTCAGGAAATACCTCTGCGTCCTCTATTTCATCCAACAATGCGGAGAGGGCCAAGTCCTCTATCGATAGGCCTTGTTCGGGGTCAATGGTTCCAATGTCTTTGTTGGATGCGGTCATCTGCTTCCTCTCGACCGGAGGGTGTGATTCGATGGTCTTTAAGGCGACGGTCGGTGCTTTTTCTATCTCGTCCACCAGTATCGCAATCGCACGAACATCAATCGATTGCGATTTGCTTTGTTGCTTTTCGGGTGTGATCTTTTTGACATGATCGACGGCAATCGAGGCCTCTGATTCCGGAGCGAGGTTTAACATGATGACGTTAATGAGGAAGAGGAATTTAAGGGACCTACGGCGCATGTCTACATCCTATTAGAAAAATGGAGCCGATCACCTTGAAAAGCGCATCTCGTGGCTTTTTAGGCGGATCGGCCCGGTTAACAAAGGTCTTGTCTTCGTTTCGAAACAGAGTAGAACATTATTCAATAATCTTATCGAATTCTCCTCTTTTGTCAACAAAATTCACCGCTTGTCCTTGTAAAAAATACGGAATTTATTTTAAAAACTCGGCGTCTTAAGGAGGTATTTGCATGCCATTGCTCTTAAAAGGTTTTTTTTTAAGCCGAGTTCGGCCGTCGGCATTGTTGTCTCTTAAAGAACCTCTGATCAAGTCTGGGTTAAATCAATTCTTACGAATCATTTTCATATACGACAGACTCAAAAACGATGGCAGTAGACAAAATCCACTCAGTCTTATAGAATGCTTTGCGCTGACGGGCTAAAGGGTTTTAGATGAACAAGGTTTCTTCTATATGCGCCTAATCACAGCTGGCATTTCGGACATCGGCTGCGTCCGCCGTACGAATGAGGACAGTATCGGTCTTTTTCACGAATTGAATCTCTTTATCGTTGCGGATGGCATGGGAGGACATGCGGCAGGGGAAATCGCCAGCAAGATGGCCGTCGATCAAATCAAGGCCTACTTCAAGGCTCCCCCGCAGGTGGACCATTTAAAAAAGACCGAAAACAGCGTGCCGAATGCTGATCGACATCAACCCGGTTTGGCGGAAGCCATTGCCCATGCGAATCGGCAGATCTTTGTGGCAAGCATGGAAAATAGAGCGCTCAATGGCATGGGAACGACGGTGGTCGCCCTCTTGGCGAAACCCGATGTCGCGGAAATCGGTTTTGTCGGGGACAGCCGCGTATACCTCTATCGAAACAAGGTATTGACCCAACTTACACACGATCACTCACTTGTGAACGAATACGTGAAGCGAGGCATCTTGGCCCCTGAGGAAGCCTCATCGCACCCGCAAAAACACGTCTTAAGCCGGGCGCTTGGAACCGGTTCGAAAGTAGAGGTCGAATGTCTTCAAAAGGGGCCCGAGGCGGGGGATGTATTCCTCCTTTGTTCCGACGGCTTAAGCAATAAACTGTCCATGCTTGAAATGACGTCGATCCTGGAGTCGTCTGGAGAGGGTTTAGAAAAAGCGTCGGAGCACATGGTTCGACTGGCGAAGGAAAAAGGCGGAGAAGACAACATTTCCATCGTTTTTGTCGCCTACCGCCCTTGAGATACGATTCTTACGGACGTGCTGATTTCGGAAAGCGCACTCCTTGCCGCTTCATACGCATCCCCTTCATCGATTCTTTATCGTTGATGCAAGACAGTCCCTTCCGTTAATCCTCATCCAATGCCTCCAGACGTTTTTGGTGTGCCTTTGACTTGGCATTGAGTTGATCCACGGTCTTCTTTGTCTTCTCTAATATTTTTTTAGGGGTGAC
This sequence comes from Nitrospiria bacterium, assembly GCA_046756925.1. Lineage (GTDB taxonomy): Bacteria > Nitrospirota > Nitrospiria > SBBL01 > JAADHI01 > JAJDBU01. Next base: position 26,185 of record JBHHXH010000018.1, on the reverse strand, counting down.
GACCTGTTCCACCCAAGTGAGACCTTCGTCACCGTTTTGGTCAAGACTGAGATAGGTTTTATCGACCCATGACAAATACAAGAGGTAGCCGCCACCGAATAAGGCCGCCACGAATGCCAAGTGGAGGAACATTTTAATGACGGTGCTCCCGAATATCTTCTTGACGATGGAAGATAATATCGCGATCAATAAGACGCTTCCGATCAGATACGCCAACACGAAAAACTTTTTTTCACGCAGGAACGACCCGAAAACCTCCTTTTCTCTGCGTTCTAGGTACGCGGTGACCTGTCTTTTTTGGATCCCTTTCCCGGTCACATTCTCGTGAAACGGCGCACTTGAATTCGGGGGGGCTTTATCTGGGATCACAATCTCTTCGGCGTCCTTTCTGAAATTCGCAGGAATTTCAGAAAGCGCCTCGGTAAATACAACGGTCCCATTTTTGTCGGTATATTTAAAAAAGACCGCCCCTTCCACAGAAGACCACCCCAAGTAGACGACGGGTATCAGCATGAAAGCCCCCAAGATTCGTTTCATCCCTCCGCTAAGAAAAAGAGTGCGTAAAATGTGTTTTGAAACCTTTGTAAAAATCAGCCGATCCCTTCAGAAAACGAGGCAAATATCCATTCTTTCAGATTCCCCTTATCAGATTCCCCTTATATGATACACCTAAAAAATAAAAATGAGATCCAGCCAAGACGGCACCCTGCTGATTGTATCGGAAGGTCCGCGCCAAGCGTCTCCTTCACGATCGAATGCATTTGATCTTTTCGGGTCCAACGCTGTCTTCTTCATTCACCGATTCTGAGACCCATCCGAGATGCCTCCGGATATGCTATACTGCACGGGCTCGAAACGGTGTTGACCATGTTACAGACCCCGACTGAAGGGGTCGGATGTCCAAGGGCTGATTCGAAGACCAATTTATAATCATACGCAGATCGTTTCGGAAGAGGAGGTTGTATGAAACGCGTTTACTGCATATCGATGCTGACGGCAGTTCTGCTTTTATTTTTGATGGGGCCGGTGGAAGCAAAAAAAATGGTTCTCGTGGGTATTCCTATCACGCAAACACGAGCCACAATTGATTCATCTTTCCATGTCAACCTCGACAACAACCAAAAGGTGAGTAATCGATTGGTCATTGTCGAAGAAGATGGGAAATACTACTGGAAGACGCGTGATAACAAGGAGCTGACTTTTAAAAAAATGAAGCGCTTCCATTTATTTATCGACCCGGAGACGGGCGGTTATATTAAGGTGATCAAGCAAGAAGACGGTCGGCTGGTCTACTTGGAACATATTTCCTTTGTCGATTTCAGGTCTTTTACCTATTGGGGCGTGGTCAATACCTACGAACCCTAATTGCGAATGATGGACCCATCGAGTCTCGGAGGTTTATAAGGTTATGAAGTGCTTTGGGGATATCCTCCTTGTTTCATGCTACGAATTGGGGCACCAACCCCTGGGGGTGGCATGGCCCTTCGCTTTTCTCAAGCGGGCAGGGTACCGGCCCGATGCGATGGATCTTTCGGTGGAAGCCCTAAATGTCGACAAGGTGAAAAAGGCAAAATTGATTGGGATCTCCGTTCCGATGCACACGGCGCTTCGAATCGGCAAATCCCTGGCTTCCCGCATCCGGGAGATCAATCCCGGGTGTCATATTTCGTTCTACGGACTCTATGCATCGCTGAATGGAAAAATGCTGTTGAAACAATCGGCCGATTCCGTCATCGGAGGAGAATATGAAGCACCGCTATTGTCATTGGTCATATCTCTCGATACAAATGGCTCTATTTCGATTCCGGGGGTGCGCACGCAAACGCATCGATCCGAACCCTTATTGGCGCACCTGTCTTTTCCAATTCCGGACCGAAACCGCCTACCGCCGCTGACGCGTTACGCGCGCCTCTTAGAGGGCAGACACGAACGGCCAGTCGGATATGTCGAGGCCAGTCGGGGATGCCGTCACCTTTGCCGCCATTGTCCGATTCCACCGGTATATGGAGGGCGTTTTTTTATTCTCCCACAGGACATTGTGATGAGCGATATCCGAAACCTTGTGGACATGGGGGCAAGGCATATCACCTTCGGAGATCCCGATTTTTTGAACGGCCCGGTTCATTCCCTCCGCATCGCACGTGCGCTTCATCAGGCTTATCCGACGGTCACCTTCGATTTTACCGCCAAGGTGGAACACCTGATCCGCAATCGTAACCTGCTTCCGGAGATGGCCTCTCTGGGCTGTCTCTTTGTCGTCTCGGCGGTAGAATCCATGAACGAAAATGTTTTGAAGCATCTGGCCAAGCAGCACACGCGCGATGATGTGATCCGGGTGCTGCGTCTTGTCTCTGCCGCAGGCATGGCGTTCAGGCCTTCACTGGTTCCCTTTACCCCCTGGACAACCCTGGATGATCTGCTCGATCTATTTGAAACGGTTGAAAGCGAAGGGATGATTCATCACGTCGATCCCGTGCAGTATACGATCCGCCTTCTGATTCCTCCCGGCTCCCTGCTCTTATCCGACCGGACGGTGATCTCCTGCCTTGGACATTTAGACCCAGGGGCCATCACCTATCGATGGAAACATCCGGATCCCCGCATTGACCCACTCCAGGAGGCCTTCAGCGGGGTTGTAGAACAACACATCGAACGGGGCATCGATGCTGAAACCACCTTTTACCAACTGAAGGAGCATGCGTTTGCGGTCCACGATGGCCGCAGGCCAATAGATATTCATATTCCTTATCAGCGTATCGAAAAACCGGTGCCCCGGCTCTCCGAACCTTGGTTCTGCTGTGCCGAGCCGACGGATCATCAAATGCGTTCGCTTGATGCGACGGACTGCGACCACCCCTAAGGTCCTCTGATATTCTTCTTGAATCCCAAGAATGTCCTTAGGAAATTATCCTAAAAATACCCAAAGAATAGTAGGACCTCTTAAAGGCATATTATTAATGAACGGACTTACTTTACCGCGATACCGTATTGCGCTAAAATTAATATAATAAGCATACCGCATCAGATATGGAGGGATGAAAATGTCCGATTTCTCACCTGGTTTGGCAGGCGTTCCTGCCGCACGGTCGAAGGTCAGTTATTTAGATGGGGAAAAGGGACTCCTGGAATACAGGGGTATCCGTATCGAGACTCTGGCGGAGAAAAGCCACTTTGTCGAAACGGCCTACTTTCTTCTCTTTGGGAAACTCCCGAATGCATCGGAGTTAGAGACGTTTGAAAAAGACATGCGTGCCCATCGACGGATCAAGTATCGAATCGTCGATTTGATCAAATGTCTCCCCGAGTCCGGGCACCCGATGGATGCGCTTCAGGCGGCCGTGGCGGCGCTGGGTATGTTTTATCCAAGCAAGAATGTGCAGGACAAAGACACGCAATATATCTCCGCAGTCCGTCTCATTGCGAAACTCCCGACGATCATCGCCGCTTATGCCCGGCTTAGACGGGGTGACGATCATGTCCAACCGCATGACGATCTTTCGTATTCCGAGAATTTTTTGTACATGCTGACTGAGAAGGTGCCGGATAAAGTGATGTCCGAGATCTTTGATACCTGTCTCATTCTCCATGCGGAACACACGATGAATGCCTCGACCTTCAGCGGCTTGGTCACCGCTTCAACGCTTTCCGATCCCTATACCGTTGTGTCCTCCGCCATCGGAACCCTCATGGGGCCCCTCCATGGGGGCGCCAATGAAAAAGTCCTCACCATGTTGTCCGAGATCGCTTCGGTCGATCGGGTCCGGCCGTATATCGAGGCCAAGGTTCAAGCCAAGGAAAAAATCATGGGACTCGGACATCGGGTGTACAAGGTCAAGGACCCGCGGGCGATCATCCTCCAAAAGTTGGCGAAACGCTTGTTCGAACACTTGGGGACATCCTCTTTGTACGAAATCGCCGTTGAGGTCGAATCCGTGGGGGAGGAATACCTTGCCTCCAAGAAAGTATATGCCAACGTGGACTTCTATTCTGGTATCTTGTATCAAAAGATGGGCATCGAAGCCGACTTTTTTACCCCGATTTTTGCCATGGCGCGGGTGGTGGGATGGCTGGCGCATTGGATGGAGCAAGTGAAAGACAACCATATATTCCGTCCGAGGGAAATCTATGAGGGGCCGCATGGCGTCCCCTATACTCGGATCTCCGAACGGGCGCGTTCGTCAGGAGCATAATACGCCGGAAAATATATCCGAACCGGGGCGAACGAATCGTTCGGGCCGGGAATAAAAAAACTTCTCACCGCTACAATAGACAATAGAACGAAAGGTTCCGGTCCTACCAAAATGCCAGCCGAACACCGCGCGATAACCGGCAAGTGCGTTGCACACCGAAATAGGGCTTGAAATCAAGATCGTGGCGGATAATAGATTGGTGTTGATCAGTCAGTGGGCGGAGATGCCCGCCTGAAGTTCCTTCGGTGGCGGATCGAATCGAAAACGGTTTTTGTTTTGTGGAGTAAGCGAGTGGGCTGTGCTGGTTTCTTCATATTGCGCGATCGCATGATAAAGCGTTTTTCGCAAAATATCGATTTTCCAAGGTTTCAGCAAGAAGTAAGAAACAATTTTTTGATGGATCGCGGTTTTCATGGTCGCCATGTCGACCTGTCCACTGAGAAACACGCGCACGATTTCGGGGTATCGCTGTTTGATCTCTCTGAGGAATGCCAATCCAGACTGACCGGGCATGACATAGTCTGAGAATACAACGGAGACGCGACGCTTCTTTAACAGTTGAAAGGCATCTTCACTGTTTTCCGCCAGTAGGATATCGAACCCTTCCCTTTGGAAAACTTGGTAGAGATTGCTTCGTATATAGGGCTCGTCATCTACGACGAGAATGCAATGTCCTCTTCTACACCCTTTTTTCATGAGATCGGTACGGTCTCCTTTGCTTTGATCTGGATTTTAGACTCGACGGAGGGCAATTCAATGGTAAAAAGAGCGCCTTGACCCAAGGTGCTTTCAACCGAGAGGCTCCCCCGGTGTCTCTCGATAATGTCATAACTGAGGTAGAGGCCGAGTCCCGTGCCTTTTCCCGGGGGTTTCTTTGTAAAAAATGGGTTGAACACTTTTTTTAGGTCTTCTGAAGAAATTCCCGGTCCCGAATCCTGAATTGTCACACAAACGGATCCATCCCTTGGCAGGGTGCGAATGGTAATGGTTCCATCGTCTCCGACTGCTTCCAGGGCATTGACAAGAATATTCATGAAAACTTGATTAATCTGATGCGGAATGCCTTTAATGAGCGGGATGGGATTAAATTCGTTAACGATCTTTGTGCCCGGTTTAAGATTGTGCCGTACAATGTTGAGTGTAATTTGCATTTCATCGTTTAAATCGATCATTTTCAAATCCCGGCTGTCCGTCGCGGAAAATCGTTTTAGATCGGCGATAACCTCTCGGATATGGTCCAGCCCCTTTCGGGATTCCTTTAGCATATTCCCAAAACCGGTAAGTTGGGTTTCGATTTTCATCTCGGACCGCACCTGCTTAAACTGCTTTAATTCCTGCCTCCTTTTTTCGTTGCTTTCTTCTTCGATCAGGGCGGAAAGACCGTATTCTACAAGCTGGGTATAAGAAAGGATATTTTTAAAATCTTTTTGAAGAATCTCAAGATTGCTGCTGATATAGCCAAGGGGATTATTGATTTCATGAGTAATGCCCGTTGTCAACATACCGATAGACGCCATCTTTTCTTGAAGCAATATCTGTGTGTCTTTCGATTTTAAATCTTCATAGGCTTTTTCGATATCGGCCGTTTTTTTCTGAAGGGTCTCCTCCAGCAAACCATTCATCTGCTTGAGCCGCGAAATAAACGCAAGGCGTTCTCTGATATCCCTGGCAACCATGACATAGCCGGCGGGATTTTGCTTCGGATCCAACAAGGAACCGATATTGACTTCCACGGGGATTTTATCCCCCTTTGTGGTGACAAAGGTCATGCGCTTCCCTTCGACGAGACCGGTTTTAGGAAATTCAACCAGATCGTTTTGGTCTAAAATAAGGTCGAGGGTCTGTCCCAAAAAGTTATCGACATGAAATGCAAGGAGTCTTTTTGCCGAGGGATTCATCCGTTTGATCCGCAAACTTGGGTCGACCACGATTAAGGCATCCCCCATCGAGTCCATGACGTTATCGGCATACAAAAGCGCTTCGCTCAGTTCTTTTTTTGTTTTTTCGATGAGCGAAGCGGAACGCTGAAGGGATTCCATATCTTCCACAATTCTTTTTGAGATGAGTTCAATGGAATTTCCCAAGAACCGAAATTCATCCTCGGTATCTTTGGTTTCGACCTTCATTTCTTCTTTTGTGATATCGGAGATTCCCCGAAAGACGGCTTGGATCGATCGAACGATATCCCAAATAAGGTAGCAGCCGATGGATGCCAAGAGAAAGGTGGATACGAGAAGGAAAAAAGTTGATCTGCCGGGAAGGTCTTCTCCAATATAGAGAAAGACAAGTTGGGGAATCATGAAGGTGATCGTCAGTGCGATTAACAGCTTTCCCAAAATCTTGTTCATCGTTCAGGAATCTCCCTTCGAGAGTGCTTGTCTCTTAAGATAAAAGCAAGATTCAGTCCTAAAATTCTAAATAATTTTAAAAAAATAAATAACCGAGGATTTTAAAATATGCCATTAATTATCAGTGTGTTGTAAAAATAGGACCCTGGCCGGCCTGAAAACACGCTGACAAAATTTGTCTTTTTTTGTGTAATAAAAAGGCTTTTTTAATCAGGGGGAGGGCTTAGGACAAGATACGGGGAAATAAGCGCTCGGCGTTTTTAGATGTGGCCTTGGAGACCTCTGCAAACGAAAGATGCCTGACTTCGGCAAGTCTTTCCGCAATGCGTCGAACATAGGCGGGCTCGTTTCGCTTCCCACGAAATCCCTCGGGCGTAAGATAGGGGGCATCCGTTTCAATGACAATCTTATTCAAGTCGATAGCAGCCGCGGCCTCGCGGATTTCGTCTGCCTTTTTGAAGGTCATGATGCCTGAAAAAGAAACATACAACCCAAGGTCGGTCGCCCGCTCGGCAATTTTCCGGTTACCGGTAAAACAATGAAGGACGGCTCCATAGGTCGCGGCGTGTTCCTTAATGCCTTCCTTTGTCAGGATATCGAAGGTCTCGTCCCAGGCATCACGCGTATGAATCACGAGTGGCAGCCTCTTTTCCTTGGCAAGACGGATTTGTTGAGTAAACGCAAAGACTTGCGTATCATATGTCGCGTGGTTGTAGTAAAAATCCAGGCCGGTTTCTCCCCAGCCGACAACCTTGGGGTGGTCTGCCAACTGAGCCAGCATTTTTATGAGGTGGTTGTCCAATTTCTTTGACTCGTGTGGGTGGAGGCCGACGGTTGCCCACAGAAAAGGGTGGCGCTCGGCCAGGGCCACAGCTCGGCGGCTCGATTCCAAGCCGGTACCGATGAGGATCATCCGACGGACATCCGAAGCCAGCGCCCTTTCGATCACGGCATCGCGATCCCTATCGAACTCCGCATCCGCAATATGAGTGTGCGTGTCTATCAGCATGCCTTAAGGACCATAACTCAAATTCGGTGATAGTTCAACGGAAATAAACGCGGATCGACGGGATGCCGATCATGAATCCTGGCACAAGGAAAACCGATTGAAACCCCTATTTTATCGGTCGTCTCCAGTGCATTGGAACCGAATGGTTGACGGCAAAACGGTTTAAACGATCATATAATTTCTCGGATTCCCTGTAGTGGTGGTTCGCCGATGCCAGTTCCGTGGCGATTGCTTCTTTGAGGGATCGATTCGCCGTGGAATTGCGAATGAATAGTTTTTTAAGATCGTCTCGCCTTTTATCCCATGCAGAACGGTAAAATGTGAATTCCGTATAATATTTGCGCCACCACGCTTCATTATGGCCGCCGTAGCGTGGCTGATCATCGAGAATGTCTTCGAAGACGACCACCTTTTTTACGGGGTCGATCCGAACGGAATAATCGGAGATAAAGTCAAGACCGATGATGCCGCTATAGGCATTCGAAATGGAACGAATCATTTTTACGGGAACAAAGTCGCTCTTAAAATCTCCGACACGCATGGAATCGATCACGGTGCGAATCGCAGGCGTTGTGCCGCCGATACCGCCGGACAATACACCTAACTTCGGTTGCTCTTGCCGAAAAACCCCCAGCCGTTCGGCGAGCGCCGGGAAAATGATGGTCTCGAAGGCGCCGGTATCGAAAACCATCGGGGTCGTAATTTGATCGTTAAAGGTCACATCTATAATCACCCGCCTAACCGAGCCTTCGCTGTCTTGATAGGGAATCTCATACTGTTTTTTGGTCGAATTCAATTCATCCGCCCCCTTATCCGAAACAAGGGGGACGGGAACAGGGGAGGGGTTCTGCGAGGACTGGCGGGTTTCTTCCCGTTGTTTAAAGTGTCCGCCTTCAACTTGATCGCGAAACCGAGGCGGGACATTTAAAAAAGATTCGGAGAAATGTGTTGTGCCTTCTTCGTCAGTCCACTTATAGTAGTCGACGGAAAACGTCTTTGAAGCAAAGAAGAAAAAAATGAGAAAAAAAAGAGCGCCAGTCGGCCGGAATGATATTCTCAAAAGGAGTTCCTTTTATCCCATGATAGATTTCTGAAGAAAGTGTAAAAAATGACGATGTTTGCGCTTTAATTGTGTGGGATCAGGTGATTCAGGACTGAGGATGACAGGGTTCAAATTCCATTTTTGACTAGTTCATGCTTGGATCGATGGGCATCGATGCATAAAGGGCCCATCCCTTGCCCAGCCGCCGCATCATTTGCGGCCAAAGCACCGAGGGGTCCGCATCAAAAATCAAGGTTGAATCGGACGGCAGCGTCTTCCAGGAACCTTCCGCCAATTCCGCTTCCAATTGGCCGGGCGCCCATCCGGCATAACCAAGGAAGCAACGGATTTCACCTAAATCGCCGAGGGCCCCGGGCGATTTGATCTTTTCCAGATCTTTTGGGACAAAAACACCGTCGAAAACGCTGTGGCCATCGCAGAATCGCTCACTGCGGCATAGGATCAGCATCCCGTTTTTTGAAACAGGTCCTCCCGCAAAAACCTTTTCTCCGCCGGTCACCTCTTGAAAACCGTCGATTAAGGTTGAAACAGCCAACTCGGTGGGTCTGTTCAGCACCACGCCCAAGGCGCCGTCCGGACTATATTCACAGAGTAAAATGACCGTTTGACGAAAATTGGGATCATCCAATTTCGGCATGGCAATCAACAGCTGTCCCTTTGTAATTCCCCGGCTTTGTTTTTCTCCCATTCCTCCCCCAAATTCCTTGCCTTAAGTTCCTTAAAATGGTCCGAATGCGATCTTGCGCGTAGTTATATGTTAGCGCTTCGTGCCTGAGTTGGCAAGGGACAACTTTCGCTCCAAGCCGCTTTATGAAACCTAGATGTAAAAATTGGAAAGGAGTGCCGACGATACCTTGGTAAGCATGGAAGACAAAGGTATATTAGGGAAATAACGAGGGAGCACTTCTGAGAGGAATTCCATCAACCCCAAATAAGCGATATACCCCAGAAGAGACTGTTTTATTTCGGATTTTAGATGACCTTTTTGTGCTTTAACAATTCGGCAAAGCGGTCGAATAGGTCCGGGTCCAAACCCGTGCCTTTGTCCTTCTCCATGATATCCATGATCTTCTCGGCTTCCATGGCGGCTCGGTAGGGCCGGTTGGCTCTCATGGCGTCGAATTGATCGGAGATCGCCGTGAGACGGCTGCCGATGTGTTGCGGATGATGATGTTTTACGTCGGGATAGCCCGTGAGGTCGTATTTTAAGTGATGTTCGTAGGCCACGATAGACGCAACACGCGGAATTTCGGGGTATTGCATTAGGATGACGGCGCCCCGCAAGGGGTGGCTCTTCATTTCTTGAAATTCTTCCTCTGTATAACGTCCCTTTTTATGCAGCACCTCGATGGAAACCTCTGTTTTACCGACATCGTGCAACACGGCCCCCATGCCGAAGGCGTGGATGGCTTCTTTAGAGTAGCCGAGACATTCCGCCTGCGCCATCGTCAGGATCGAAAGGTTGATCGCGTGGATATAGGTATATTCGTCGTAAGATTTGAGGTCTCCAAGCGGGATCAGCGAGCTGAAATTGGAATAAAGCGATTTCTCCAGCACGTCCATGATTTTGCCGACATTCTTGACGAAACCCTTTTGCGCCGTTTTCCAATCGACATAGATCTCTTTGAGCACCTTGCTTTCCTCGGTATATTCGACTTTTTGACCCGTTTTCAGGGTGGCGGCCCCCAGTTTTTTGGCGATTTTCGAGATCTCCGGCTTGCCGTCCTGATTGACCTCCAACTTTCCGATGGCGATATGGTGCGATTGAAAATGGGGAGGCGCCGTCGCCTCGGTTTCCTGGGGGTCTGAAAGAAAGGCGACCACCGCGGTCAGCTCTTGGATCGAAAGGCCTTGGTGAAGATGCAGCACCTCGACCCGCTTTTTAAGAAAGAGTTTGCCGATATGGCCGAGGCCTTCATCTCCTCGGCCGATCAGGAGATCGTCTATATAAATTTGGTCCTCGAAGAAGACAAAGATCCGTTCGTCATCCTCGATAAAAAGATTCTGAAGGGATGCATGAAGGTCCTCCCGTTTTGCCTGAAGCTGAGGATGGTCTTTCGGATAGAGTTCTTGGTCCCGAAGCACTTTTGTCAGTGTGTTTAAAAACTGCTCGGCGGCCGTTGTTTTTTTTGTTTGGGTGGTCGGCTCATCCGGATTCATCATGTTCACCCTTTCCTTCCTGTATAGCCATCTTTGGCTGCGGCTTCGTTGTGTGTATCCGCTCTCTTCTTTCGATCTTTAAGAGCGCTGTTTCGACTTCCTTGAGAAGAGAACGATGAAACAGCCAGTACCAGAGATACCCTAATGTGCCTTTTCGAAATTTGGCCAGGGCGGATATCCAAGACGCGCTCCCGGCGCTTCCAATCGTTCTGACGATATGAAGCCGGCGTTCGTGCGCATCCTCGCCTTCCTTGCCGCCTTTCAGTTTTGTCAGGATCAAGCGAATGGCTTGGGGGTGATTCATGGAAACGAGGGTGGAAACCGCCGCCCTGTAGACCTTCATGTCGTCGTCTTTCAGCGCTTTTTCCAAGCTTCGGAAAAAGGGTTCCGTGTGTTCGGCGATGGATCCAATCGCCTGCAAGGCCGCCAAGCGCACACGCGCCGAATCATGGTCCATCGTCTCCACGATCTTCGGCAGGGCTTCCTGGGCTTGTAGGGTGCGCAGCAAGACCAACATGTTTCGGACGACATACCATTTATCGCTATCCAGGTTTTTGAGTACGAAGGGAATCGCCGCTTGGCCGCATTTTTCGACTTGACGGATGATGTGTTTCCTCACCGACATATCCTCTTCGACCTCCAGGAGGTCTAGGAGCACCGGAATGAAGGCGTCTCCAACAACATCGAAGATGCGGACCAAAACATCCGCCTCGTTTTCATCCGGGTTTTCGAGGGGCGTTTTCAGGAGCAGCGACACTATTTCGGGTTTGAGGAAGGCCATCAACTGTTCTCGAAAAAAGTCCTGACGGGTGTCTGGATTCGAGGTAAGGCGTCTTAACAGGATCTGAATCGTTTCGATGGCGATCTTCTCTGTGTGCGCTCCAATACCCTCTGTCAGCAAGCGCATGATGTAGTCCACGCAGGTAGTGTAGTAGTCTTCTCCGTAGAAAGGTCCTTCGAGCAAGTCGAGAAGGATGAGGGCCAGATGGTGATTGGTCTCCGCTGGATCCGATGCGATCTGCGCCTGAGGATTGTCCTCCGTCTCTTGTTCCGGTGTAAGATCATGGTCCAACAAGCCGCGATACTGCTCCGGGTAATACGTCGATTGGGCCTTGTCTAAGAACAATTCGTTGAACAATGTCTGATGGCCTTGTATCTTTGTTTCCAGTTGATCGTGTAACGATGTATTGGCATCGGATAAAGACACAAGCTTTTTCAGCAAGCTAAAGGTCGGTGTCGAAACCGTCTCATCCGACAGTTGGATTTGGTTGAGCACCTCCGGCAACACGGCGGAAGGCAAATTTTCGACCAAGCCTTCCATGGCGGAGTGTTCGCCTTTGATTTGATTGAGGGAAAAGCGGAAGATTTCCTCGCGAACGTCCGGACGCAGGTTCGAAAACAATTTTCCAATTTCCTGCTTCATCCGAAGGGTCTGGGCTTGGGAGGCCATCGATTGACTGGCATGCTCCTGTAAATAATCGACGATCACCCCCTCGTAGGCTTTTTCCTTCTCCGGACCTTGACGGTCCTTAAAATGATTGATGACCTTCGCCACCTCGGCCGGATCGAAGGTGTAGCCTGGATTTTCCATGCCCTCCAAGGTGTCTCCCTTGGAGAGATCATGGGTCAGCTGGCTCACAAGATCCTTCCATACGTCTTTTCCGAGGCTTTCTTCACCCACGCCGTATGCAGCGGCGCCTCCTTGGATCGCCCCTTTAAAACTCACAAAGGCAAGCGAGATCGCAACGGCTTTTTCCCGGAAATCCGAGATTATTTTTTCCCGGTCGGATTGCAAGGGAGACCGTGCATCCGCAATCATCTTTAAGAACTTCAGGATTTCTTCTTCGCCCAGGTTTTGGCTAAAGGTGATGCCGATCAAATTGAGGCGATGCAGCATTTTGGCCAATTCTTTGATGACGGGGTTGGCATGAGAGACCGAAGTACCTTCGTATAATATTTCGTCTTTGGCAATGCCGAGGGAAATGGCATCGACAAATTCGAAAAGCGCCGAGAATCGCTTGGAGATATTGTCGATTATTTTGGGAATGACCGGATGGGTCGGTGGGTAGATCGAAAGCTTCCGAATCCCGATCTGCATCTCGAATAAAACACCGATCAGCGCCTCCGGATCGATGAGCTGTGAGCTTCCTTGTTCGCTCTCCACCTCAGGCCTCCAATACAACCATGGAACATAGGTGTGGATTTCGCTTGCCATATAAGGATAGCCACAACCGGTGTGTTGTCAAGAAAAGCCGCCGCCCATCAGACTTATATACAAGGCGCGGTTCCATTTCGAAGACAAAATACGATTTTCTCGTATTCAATCAATACTGGAATGATGCAGTGCGCGAATGATGAATCCCTTCACCGAATACCTGTGGCGTCCTCATTCATGGCGTTCTTACCGCAGAAGGCTTTACCCTCAAAGCAGGCATCGCATTCGATGACCACGGAGGACGCGTTTTGGAATCGTCCTGAAATACGATGACGAATCCTGGGATGGAGAGGCTTGGTTGATTTTAAGAAGAACCTTCCCGTAGAATAAACCCTTTTGATGGCTGCGTTTTCCCATTGCATCAAGCGATGAAAACAACGATTCGATGAGTTCGTCTCAAAATAAAGTCATTGTCGTCGGCGGCGGACTCGCCGGCTCGGAGGCTGCATGGCAGGCGGCCGAGTACGGCGCCGATGTGGTCTTATACGAGATGCGCCCGGTTAAAATGACACCCGCACATAAAACCGGACACCTTGCGGAACTGGTGTGCAGCAACTCTCTCGGTTCCCACAACCCCGTGAGCGCACCCGGTCTCTTAAAGGAAGAGATGCGCCGGATGGGTTCGCTGGTGATGCAGGCGTCCCAATCGGCCCGGGTTCCGGCGGGGGGCGCGCTCGCCGTCGACCGGGAGATTTTTTCGAAAACGGTTTCGGAGGCGATCTCGGGGCATTCCCGTATCACGATCCTCCATGAGGAGGTCAAGGAAATACCCTCCGATACCCCTGTGATCCTTTCGACCGGTCCGCTCACATCGGACCCGCTCGCCGAAGCCCTGAAGCGGATCACACGCTCGGACCACCTCTCTTTTTTCGACGCGATCTCCCCCATCGTCGATGTCGAGGAGATCGATCGAACCATTGTTTTCAGCGCCTCTCGATATGGGAATGGGGGAGACGACTATCTGAACTGCCCGATGGATGAGGCCCAATACGATGCCTTCTATCATGCGATCATGCAGGCGGAGCGCGTCGCGTCCAAGCCCTTCGAAAAGGTCACCTACTTTGAGGGCTGCCTGCCGATTGAAGTGTTGGCGGAGCGGGGCAAGCAAACACCCCTTTTCGGGCCCATGAAACCGGTGGGTCTGATCGATCCTAAGACGGGGAAACAGCCTTTTGCCGTGGTCCAACTTCGGGCCGAAAATCGATACGGCACCGCCTACAGTCTGGTCGGGTTTCAGACCAAATTGAAATACCCCGAACAACAGCGGGTCTTCAGGATGATCCCCGGCTTGGAGACGGTCAGCTTTCTTCGACTGGGAAGTCTGCATCGAAATACCTTTATTAATGCTCCACGCCTCTTGTCCAAAACCTTGCAATTTAAGACCCATCCGGGCTTATTCGTCGCCGGGCAGATCATCGGGGTGGAAGGCTACGTCGAGTCCGCGGCGATGGGCGGTCTGTGCGGAATCAACGCGGCCAGAATCCTCTCGGGCACGCAGCCGGTCTCGCCACCGGAGACGACGGCCCATGGCGCATTGATTCAATATGTCACGGAAAGCAGCCCGGCGCATTTTCAACCGATCAATTCGAACTTCGGTCTTTTTCCGCCGGTCCATCAGAAGGTGAAGGCCGCGAGAAAGATCAAAAAGGCGCTCCGGCACCAAATGATCGTCGATCGCGCTTTAGAGGATCACACGGCATGGATGAGGCAATACAAAATTTCAGACGATATCTCGAAGTAGAGCGCAATGTCTCCCCGCACACCCTGCGGAATTACCTCTCCGATTTGTCGGCTTTTAAGATCTTTCTCGCAGAAAAACGACTATCTCGATCGGCAGGGGAGGAGAGACAAGTGGAGAAGACGCCAAAGCCCGAGATGCGCGCGCCCGAGATCCAAGTGGAAGAAATCGATCACTTATGCATTCGAGGATTTCTGGCGAAATTACATAAAACGGGTCGATCGAAGGCGACGGCGGCGCGAAAACTGGCCGTACTGCGGGCCTTTTTCGCCTACCTCCTGCGGACCGGGAAAATAGCCTTGAATCCGGCGAAGCAAGTCGCCACACCGAAGCAGGATCAATATCTTCCCGATTTTTTGACCGTCGATCAAGCCGCTCGCGTCGTGATCTCTCCAAAGGGCACGAAGTGGATGGATCTAAGAGATCGTGCGATACTGGAAACCTTATATTCAACCGGTATCCGCGTGTCGGAACTGGTGGGACTTCGAACCGGCGATATCCATTTCAAGGCAGGGATTGCCCGGGTGTTCGGAAAAGGACGCAAGGAGCGGATTGTTCCCATCGGCGATAAAGCCATAGAAGCCCTTCGAGCTTATCTGAAGGATCGCCCGGCCGGCGGATCCGCGCTGTTTTGCAATGTCCGCGGCGGTGTCTTAAGCGCTCGAAGCGTGGGCAGAATCGTCAAAAAATATATGCGATGGATCGATCGTCCCAACGGCAGCCCCCATACCCTTCGTCACAGCTATGCAACCCACTTGCTGGAAGGCGGGGCCGATCTCCGTGCAGTGCAAGAACTCTTGGGCCATGCCGATCTCTCCACAACACAGCGCTACACCCATCTTCAAGTGGATCAATTAATGCGGGTTTACGATCAAACGCATCCGAGGAAATCCTCTTGATCAATCAAATTCAGGAGCATTATGGACGACCTTGAAAAGAACATGGCGGTGCGCTCGACGACTATTCTTTCGGTACGGCGGAACGGTCGTGTCGCCATGGGCGGCGACGGGCAGGTCACGCATGGAAATACCGTCTTAAAACACAACGCCAGAAAGGTCAGAAAGGTCTTCAACAACGCCATTCTCGCGGGTTTTGCGGGCGCCACCGCGGATGCCTTCACCCTCTTTGAAAAGTTCGAGGGAAAACTCGAGGCCTATCACGGGAACCTCACGCGCGCAGCAGTCGAGTTGGCCAAGGACTGGCGGACCGATCGCATCCTACGACGATTAGAGGCCTTGCTGGCCGTGGCCGACCGGGACCATTCTCTTCTTATCACCGGAAACGGCGATGTCGTGGAGCCCGAAAACGGGATACTGGCAATCGGATCGGGCGGTCCTTACGCACAAGCGGCGGCCCAGGCCTTGGTGGCGCATTCCGATATGGAAGCGCAGGCAATCGTCGAGGCCGCAATGAAGATCGCCGCGGACATATGTATTTATACCAATCGCGAGATCATTCTGGAGGAGCTGACTTGACCGTGATAAGATCTTTCAATGTATATCCAACACCCCATAGATCGAAGCTTTTATAAAGGATTCGGTCTTCGAGAGCAAAGGAGACGATGGAGACGAAGGAAACCGAAAACCTCATACCGAGAAAAATTGTTGAACGTCTCGACAAGTACATTGTCGGCCAAAAAAACGCCAAGCGGATGGTCGCCATCGCCCTACGAAATCGCTGGCGCCGCCAGCGCCTTCCTGAGGAATTGAAGGATGAGGTCTTGCCGAAAAATATTATCATGATGGGACCGACCGGCGTCGGAAAAACGGAAATTTCCCGACGCCTCGCCAAGCTCTCCGGTGCGCCCTTCATCAAAGTCGAGGCGTCCAAATTTACCGAAGTGGGATACGTTGGACGGGATGTCGAGTCGATGGTTCGTGACTTGGTCGAGCTTTCCGTCAATATGGTTAAAGCCCGGCATAACGATACCGTACAAGAGAAAGCGACGCAACTGGCGGAAGACCGGCTGCTGGATCTGCTGATTCCACCGCCGGCCGGCCACATGCCCACGGGTGTCTTTAGCCCGACCAAGGAAATAGAGGGGCCCAAACCCGATTCTTATCTACAAAGCCGTGAAAAACTCCGGAAGCAACTTCGTGAGGGCAAGCTTAACGATCGGGTTGTGGAATTGGATATTAAGGACAAAACCGGTCCGCCGATCGGAGTCATTTCGAACATTGGGATGGAAGACCTGGAGATGAATCTCAGAGAGATGCTCGGAAACATGATGCCCGGAAAGAAGAAACGGCGTCGCGTCAAGGTACCGGAAGCCTTGTCTCTCTTAAATCAAGAAGAAGCGCAAAAATTAATCGACATGGACGAGGTCGTTCGGGAGGCGGTGCGCCAGGTCGAAAACTCCGGGATCATTTTTCTGGACGAAATCGACAAGATCGCCAGCCGGGAAAAAGGACACGGGCCTGATGTGTCGCGTGAAGGGGTGCAACGAGACCTGCTACCCATCGTTGAAGGCTCGACCATCAATACGAAATACGGCATGATCCGAACCGACCACATCCTCTTCATTGCGGCGGGGGCCTTTCATACCGCCAAGCCTTCCGACATGATTCCTGAACTACAAGGCCGCTTTCCCATCCGTGTGGAACTCGAATCCCTCGGCAAGGATGAATTCGTGCGCATCTTGACTGAACCGCAAAACTCCCTTCGGCGGCAATATGTGGCACTGCTCGCCACGGAGGGGGTCGATCTCGACATTACCGATGGCGGCGTCGAGGCGATCGCCGCAACGGCCGTCAAGGTCAACGAGCGGGACGAAAATATCGGCGCCAGACGTCTCTTTACAATTATGGAGCGCCTTCTGGACGATGTGTCCTTCGAAGCGCCCGAATTAGAACATAAAAAAGTCGTCATTGATGCGGATTACGTCAACAAACGGATGCAGGACATCGTGAAGGACGGAGATCTCTCCAGATACATCTTGTAGTTTTACATCCTGTAATTTCTTTTATCGGCCCAAACCCGTGAGGCAAAAAGGGATGGAAGCGATCGCGCACTTGAGAAAAAAAGCCGAGATTCTGGTTGAAGCCCTTCCCTATATCCAGACCTTTTTTGGGAAGACCCTGGTCATCAAATACGGCGGCGCGGCGATGGTCGACGACACCCTCAAGCGGCGATTCGCCGAGGATGTCGTCCTCATGAAATACGTGGGGATGCATCCCATCGTCGTTCATGGCGGCGGTCCGCAGATCTCGGGCATGATGAAGCGTCTCGGGAAGGAACCGCAATTTATCGAAGGGGTCCGCGTCACCGATCCGGAAACCATGGCCATCGTCGAGATGGTTTTAGGCGGCGCGGTGAATAAGGAGATCGTTAGCCTCATCAATCAGTTGGGAGGAAAGGGGGTCGGCCTCACCGGAAAGGACGGCGCATTGATTCGAGCGCGGAAATTGCGTGGCAAAGAAGACAAGATCGGGCAGGTCGGCGAGGTCGCGGCGGTCGACGCCCAAATCCTCAGAACCTTGGAGGAAGGCCGGTTCATCCCGGTTATTTCACCGGTGGCTGCAGACGAAAACGGTCGAAGCTACAATATCAACGCGGACCTCGTTGCCGGATCCCTGGCGGCGGCCTTGTCCGCCGAAAAGCTCATTATCTTAACCGATGTGCAAGGCATACTCGACAAGGACAAAAACCTGATATCGACCCTTTCAAAAAAAGAAGTGCAATGCTTGATTCAAGAAGGCGTGATTGCTGGCGGCATGCTCCCGAAGATCGAGGCAGCCCTCACGGCCGTCACCGAAGGGGTGCGAAAATCCCATATCATCGATGGACGTGTCCCGCACGCCCTGATATTGGAGATCTTTACCAACCAAGGCGTCGGGACGGAAATCGTCGCCTAGCCGCCTCCGACACAATGATCGACCCCCATCGCTGATCGCGGCGCTTCATGTCTAAACGCAAGAAGCGCCGTGCATGCCCGGCATGGGAGCGTTCCCCTTTTGCTTTGATGGGTTCTCTTTTTTTAAAAACCTTTACACTTCCTTATAACCCCATAATAACCTTATGAAACGGTCGTTCAGATGCTTGCGAAATCGGGTGGCCTATGATAAGTTCGTTTGACCAAGATGGAAGTACGTTATCTACCAAAAGAAATCGAATCCCGATGGCAGCGCTATTGGGATTCGAATCATACCTTTACCGTCAACGACGAGACGGACGCCCAGAAATACTATATTCTCGAAATGTTTCCCTATCCCTCGGGACGCATCCACATGGGGCATGTGCGCGTCTATGCCATTGGAGACGTCATCGCCCGCTTTAAACGCATGCGCGGTTTCCGAGTTCTCCATCCGATGGGCTGGGACGCCTTCGGGCTTCCGGCAGAGAATGCCGCCATCGAAAAAAAGGTGCATCCCTCGTCCTGGACGCGAAAAAATATATCGTACATGCGGGATCAACTTAAAAGTCTGGGTTTGTCCTACGATTGGAGCCGGGAAATCGCCACCTGTCACACCGAATATTATCGCTGGAACCAATGGCTTTTCCTCAAAATGTTCGAGCAGGGACTGGCCTATCGAAAGGAAGCCACCGTCAACTGGTGCCCCGCTTGCAAGACCGTTCTGGCCAACGAGCAAGTCGTCGATGGTGTCTGTTGGCGCTGCGAAAGCCCTGTCGTTCAAAAATCCCTCAAGCAATGGTTTTTTCGAACCACAGCCTATGTCGAGGAGCTCCTTTTGGGCTGCGACCGCCTGACCGGTTGGCCGGACCGGGTGTTGACGATGCAAAGAAATTGGATAGGGAAGAGCTGGGGCGTCGAGGTCGACTTTCACTTGGAGGACAGCGGAGAAAAACTGAGCGTTTTTACAACCCGGCCGGATACCCTCTACGGCGTTACCTTTATGAGCATCGCACCGGAACATCCGATGCTGCCTAAGCTTATTCGCGGCCGGGGCGAAGCGCCATCGGTCGAGGCCTTCATCGAGAAAATCGAAAAACAAGACAAGACCGTTCGAACGTCGCTCGCACAGGAAAAGTCGGGTGTTTTTACGGGCGCCTATGCGCGAAATCCCCTCACCGGCGAGAAGGTCCCGATTTGGGTGGCCAACTTTGTCGTCATGGAATATGGCACCGGGATCGTGATGGCTGTTCCGGCGCACGACCAGCGGGACTTTGAATTTGCACAAAAGTACAATCTTCCCATTAAATTGGTGATCCAAAATCCCGCGGGCGACCTGGCGATGCCCTTGACGGCGGCCTACACGGATGAAACCGGGGCCTTGGTCGATTCCGACCCGTTTAGTGGGCTGTCTCCCCAAAAGGCCCAAGAAGCCATTCGGCAGTTTGTCGAGCAATCCGGATACGGGAAAAAACAGGTGAATTACCGTCTGCGCGACTGGGGGATTTCGCGGCAACGCTATTGGGGCACGCCGATCCCGATCCTCCATTGTAAGCGCTGTGGTCTGGTCCCGGTTCCGGAATCGGATCTCCCAGTTGGGCTTCCAGACGACCTCCCGCTGTCAGGGTCCGGAAGCCCTCTGACAAAACATGACCGGTTCCTAGAAGCCGTCTGCCCCACTTGCAAGGGCACGGCGCAGCGGGAGACGGACACGATGGATACCTTTGTCGATTCCTCCTGGTACTTCCTTCGATATACCTCTCCGCGGGAGACAGACGGCCCGGTCAATCCGGGTTTGGCCAGGCAGTGGATGCCGGTGGATCAATATGTCGGTGGCATCGAACACGCCGTGCTGCACCTTCTATATGCACGATTTTTTACCAAAGTCATGCGGGATATCGGCCTTATTCAAATCGACGAACCCTTCCAAAACCTCCTGACCCAGGGCATGGTGATTCAGGGTGGCGCGAAAATGTCCAAATCGAAAGGAAATGTCGTCGATCCGGACGATCTGATCGACACATACGGGGCCGATACCGCCCGCCTCTTTTCCCTTTTTGCCGCCCCGCCGGAAAAAGACCTCGAGTGGAGTGACGAGGGTGTACAAGGGGCCTATCGCTTTCTTCAACGCGTATGGCGCTTGGTGGTGGAACATATCGCGTCAGGGGATGCGGATCGCGCCCTGAAGGCCGTCGATTATTCGGGCGCTTCACAGAGGATCAAATCCCTTCGCAGGGCGACGCATCAGACGATTTTAAAAGTCACATCGGACATTGAAACGGGTTATCAATTCAACACGGCCATCGCCGCCCTGATGTCGTTTTACAATGTCCTCTCGCGTGATCGGGCCGAGACGACCCCGCCGCCGGATGCGTCACCGCTTTATGCCACCGCTTTTTCGGAAGCGATCGAGGCCCTGGTGATCCTGCTCTCACCATTCGCACCGCATCTGTCGGAATCCCTATGGGAAGCCCTTGGGCATCGGCCTTCTATTTTGGATGCGGCCTGGCCGGAGATCGATACCAGCGCCGTACAGGAAGACACCGTCGAGGTGGTCGTACAAATCAATGGAAAGGTGCGAAGCCGATTTTCCGCACCGGCGGGACTGAGCGAAGACATCTTAAAAGAACGGGCCTTGTCCGAGCCCAAAACACAATCGTGGATCGAGGGCCGGACCGTCAAGAAGGTCTTTGTGATCAGGGGCAGATTGGTCAACATCGTCATATGACCTTGCGCAAACCGGCTTCCGAATGGGATCGGATCCCTCCTATGGAATGTCCAACAGCATGAATCTTGCTCCAAGGGCATTAAAATGTTTATCCGGCGCGCGTTCCCCTTTGGTGATCTGCCTCGCCGTTTTCACGATTTGGGCGTTTGTCGGCTGCGGCGCCCGATCGGGCCTCGATCCGGAGCATTCTACGCCGGCGCTTACAGGTGGAAAGGCCGCCGGACGCCGACTTGCGGTTCCTTTATTCACCAATGCCACCTTTGAACCGATCCTAGACAAACAATTGACCCAGGTTTTTAAAAAAACTTTATATAGTCGCGGTTGGGAGATTTTAAAGGATTCCGAATCTTCCGAGTGGACCCTCTTGGGGCGGGTGACACAATTTGGGCGCAGTCCGCTCTCCTTGGATCCCGTCGGTGCCGCAAAAGAATATCGGGTGCAAATCCATGTCACGCTTCGCCTTCTTCGGAGAAATGGCGGGGCCGCGTTATTCTCTCAAACGGTGGAAGGATCCGCCGACTACATTGCTCGACCGGATGCACTGGGTGATCGCATTGCAAAGGATCGTGCGATTCGAGAAGCGGCCCGGAACATGGCGGAAGAGGCCGCTCTCCTGCTTCAACTCGCATTGGATTCGAGAGAGATGGGGGCCATAGAATGAATTTTCAAGAGGGCATGCGACAAATCGATCAGGGACGCTTTGCTCCTTGCTATCTTATTACGGGAGAAGAAACTTGGCTCGTCGAGGCTCTGCTTCTTCGCCTTGCGGAAAAAGCCATCGATCCATCCACCGGGGCATTTAACGACCATCGGTTTCGGGGCGAAGAGATGGATCCCAATGAGGTGGTTTCGATCGCGAATACCTACCCGGTTTCGAGTCCTCGGCGAATGATCATCGTTCGACGGGCCGAGGGCCTCAAAGATGAGCGTGGAGTGTTTTTGAACTATTTTTCCCATCCAGCCAATACCACGTTGCTGGTTTTTATTTCCGAGAAACCCGATATGCGCAAGAAACTCTTCACCACCTTAAAACGGCGCGCGACGGTCATCCATTGCCCTCGCATGATCGATCGGCAACTCTCCGGATGGATTCACCATGAAGCCGAGAAAAGGGGGATTCGTCTTTCACAAGAAGGCATCTGGTCCTTGAAAGAACAGATCGGCAACGATCTCTCTTCGCTTCAAAGAGAAATCGAAAAACTGGCGCTCTACGCGACGATTGAAAAGACAGGGTCTGAAGACCAGATCCGAGAGGTCTCGGACGAGATACTGCAAATGACGATCGGTTGCGGCCGCAGCCATTCGATCTTTGAATTGACCCGCGCCGTTGGAGAAAAAGATAAAGAGATGGCCCTTCGCTTACTGCATTGCCTATTGGAAGAAGGCGCGCACCCACTTTTTATCCTGAGCATGCTCACCCGTCAACTCCGGCAAATGACCATTGCCGGCGAGATGTTGGCCGCGGGCTCCAGCGTAGCGGAGGTCTCGAAAAAGATTCCGATGCCACCCGGACTCTTTAAGCGCTTTCTTCAGCAACTTAAAAAATGGCGGCGTGACGAGACCCGCCGGGGACTGATGCTGTCCCTTTCGGCGGACTCCCAATTAAAGGGCGGAGGCATCTCTCCAAAGATTATACTGGACATCATGATCCTCGATCTTTGCTCCGCCAATGGATCCGCAACTGAAAATAGGATTTCAATGCCACCGTTATTGCTTCAAGAAGGGGTTTAGTCGGTCGGTTCTCACCGCGAATCGGCTTTAGGTGTCAGGGATTCCCTTTATTCCATCCGGCGTCGGACATCGATCAGATCTCCTTCGGAATCGTGGCTGGAAATGCAGTCCCGAATCGATCTTTTCTTTACCAAAAGACAACGGAGGGGTTTTCCGGAAGGCGGAAAACATCGGACTTCAGTTTTCTATGACAACGGATGCACATCGGATGGGTGCAGGGCCATATTCTGATGGCGACACCCAGGAGAAAACATGAGGGTCGGTTTATTCGGAGATTACTTTGTTGGCCTTTTTCGCCAGACGAGAGATTTTTCTTGAAACTCTCTTTTTGGGGAGCACCCCTTTCGATGCCGCCCGGTCTAGGAGCGCTGTCGCTTCGCGTAAACACGTTTTAATTGTACTGGCTTCTTTTTGGGACATCGCTATATCGGTTTTTTTAATCGCGGTTTTAACCTTTGAACTGACGGAACGGTTTCTTTCGCGGCGTTTTTGAGACTGCCGTTCCCTTTTTAGGGCCGATGGATGATTTGCCACAGTATGGTCTCCAATTTTTGAACTGATCTTTATAATACGGTGTTGGGTGAAAAGTCAAGAATCAAATCGGCAACACGCCAATGAAGTGGAAAAAGGCATCGCCGCCTCAGCCGGAATCGTTGGACTGGGAACGCTCGTCAGCCGTGTCCTTGGGTTTATAAGGGATATGCTT
This sequence comes from Nitrospiria bacterium, assembly GCA_046756925.1. Classification (GTDB taxonomy): domain Bacteria; phylum Nitrospirota; class Nitrospiria; order SBBL01; family JAADHI01; genus JAJDBU01. The sequence goes on along the minus strand of JBHHXH010000018.1, from coordinate 2,447 downwards.
CTGGCCGGTATTTTTGGGGCGTCTTTTACGGCGGATGCCTTTTATGTAGCCTTTCGCATTCCGAATCTACTTCGCGAACTCTTTGCGGAGGGATCCATGTCGGCTGCGTTCGTACCGGTCTTCACGGAGTATCTGACGAATAAAGGAAAAGATGAGGCCAGACAGCTTGCCCGCGCCACTTTTACCGCTATTTTATGCATCGTTTCAGCCGTGGTGACGCTTGGCATGGCCTTCTCTCCGCATATTGTCAGCATCATTGCGCCCGGCTTTCTAAACGATCTGGAGAAGTTTCAACTCACCGCGACGTTAACCCGCGTGATGTTTCCGTTTTTGCTGTTTATTTCTCTTTCCGCCTTGGCGATGGGCATGCTCAACAGTACGCGCCATTTTGCAACGCCGGCTTTTTCATCGGCGGTGTACAACATCGTCAACATTTCCATGATTGCCGGGCTTGCTCCTTTTCTTCAAACACCGGTACTGGCCGCTTCGCTCGGCGTTGTCTTAGGAGGGCTGGCCCAATTCCTGATGCAAGTTCCGGCACTTAAAAAAGAAGGATTGGCGTTTTCTCCAAAAAAACCCACTTGGCCGGTGCATCCCGGCGTGGTGAAAATGGGCCGCCTGATCTTGCCCACCATCCTCGGGCTATCGGTCACGCAAGTCAATCTGCTGATTAATACGTTTCTCGCCTCTTTCCTCCCACTCGGCAGTGTCAGTTATTTGTATTTCGGAATGCGCTTAATTCACTTTCCATTGGGCATTTTTGCTGTCGCCCTTTCGACCGCCCTGCTTCCGACCTTGTCCTTACAAGCGGCAAAGGGAGACTTCACGGCGCTGGGTCGTTCGTTTTCCTTCAGCCTCCGAATGGTCTTTTTTATCACGTTTCCAGCCTTGTTCGGCCTTATTCTATTTAGGGTGCCCATAGTGCACCTTCTTTTCGAACATGGACAATTTGACCGGACCGCAACACTTGGCACTGCCGATGCTGTGCTTTTTTATGCACTCGGCCTCTGGGCTTTCGCGGGCATTCGAGTCGTCGTGCCGGTATTTTATGCGCTGCAGGATACAAAAACTCCGGTTAAAATTGCCCTCATCGCCATGATCTTGAACATCGTCCTCAATATTGTGCTCATGTTTCCATTACAACACAGGGGCCTCGCCCTCGCGACGTCCTTGTCCGCTACCTTTAATTTTTTAAGCCTCCTCTGGATACTCAGGAAACGAAATATTTGGAAACAAGGGTATCGCATCTGGTCCTCTCACACCAAAGTCATCCTTAGCTCAATCATCATGTACATTCCGGCTTACTGGCTCACCCGGCAAGAAGTCTGGCAGACCCAAGGTGCATTGACCATCAAGATCGTCTCCCTTGCGGCGGCTATTATCGTTAGCATGGCCGCTTACATGCTGCTACAAATCCTATTGAAAAGTGAAGAAGCCCGTTTTGTCATCCAAACGCTTAAAGATCGTACGTTTAGGAATGGTGCAACCCATCCATAAAGGACGCCACAAGGGCTTGAATCCTTCTTCCTTCAATTCGGGGTTTTTATAGCACTCATCGCTTGCGCCTGCCACACTTCGGCAAACGCGGTCTTCATTCTGTCTCATTCTTCGTATTTTATCCCCCACATTAAACCAATCCATCTGTTTTTTCTTTTTAAAATCGGTCTAAATTCCCTTCTTTCCTTTTTTACGATATAGCTATAGCCTAAAAAATAGCATTCAATATGAAAAAAATGCATGCAAAATTATAAATTGGCTTGACATAATGCAATTTAATAGCTATAAATGATTTCTAGAGGTGATCATTTGCAAGAATTTAAAGATATCATTACAGGTCTTGAGCAAAGAATCCATGTATATAAAACTAAGCTGCAAGAATTGCAAAAAAGACGAGAAACCATTGATGGAAACATCAAGACCATCAAGAAATATCTCGAACTTGCCGAAACCCTATGCCGTGTCGAAATCGCAAAGGCCAAGGGGGAAGAAGCCTTTATCAAGCCCGTATCCGGAAGCGAAGAAGGCTCGGTTGAAGTCGAAGACCAGTCTAATATCATCTTGCTCGAAAAATCGAAATATGTCGGACTCTCCGTTCCTCACGCAACCTACCTCCTTCTCAAGGAACTAGGCAGACCGGCGCACGCAAAGGAAATCCATCAAAAACTGACCCGAGGGGGCATCCGAACGAGAGGCAAAACGCCCATTACCTCGATCGCAATTTCTCTTTCAAGAGACAAGCGTTTTAAGAAGGTTGCACCGAATACCTTCGACCTGGCAGGGGATATCGGAAGTGATGTCCTGTCTGACAATAACGGGAGTTGAAAGGGGGTGAAAACATTTTGGCCACTGCAAAGAAAGCCATAAAGAAAAAGGCAACGGCAGGAACAAAGGTGGCTGCAAAGCCGAAGGCCGCCGTCAAGAAGAAAACGGCTGCAAAGCCGAAGGCC
>JBHHXH010000017.1:0-41820 GCA_046756925.1 Nitrospiria bacterium | reverse complement strand
AGGCCGCGATTTCATCCAAGGCCCGATCCAGGGTTTGCGTCAGGGTCAAGGTGTTTGCGCCCGGCTGTTTCTGAATGTTCAGAATCACGGCCGGTTTCCCCTGGGCCGTGCCCTCGCCCCGCTTGATCGCGGGCCCGACTTGAATGTCCGCCAATTGACGGAGCTGGATGTATTTGCCGTGTTCCATTTTCACGAGGGTTTTTCCGATATCCTCGGGGGACTGGATGCGGCCGATGCCGTGAATCAGGTATTCCTGCGCGCCGTCCACAAAAAAGCCGGCGGAGGTGTTCTGATTGCTCTGCTTCAAGGCGTCCAGGACTTCATCGAGGCTGACCTTATGCGTCGCCATCCGGTCGGGCGACAAGAGGACTTGATACTGCTTCGTCCCGCCGCCGATGGGGATGACTTGAGAGACGCCGGGCACGGAAAGCAGCCGGCGGCGCACGACCCAGTCCGCGCTGGCGCGGACATCCAGCGGGGAGTGGACCGCGCTGGTCAGGCTGACCAGCATGATCTCGCCCATGATGGAGGAGATGGGGGCCAATATGGGTTGATCCGCCTCCGCCGGGAGAGCGGCAGCGACGATCTGCAGTTTTTCGTTGACGATCTGCCGGGCCCGATAGATGTCGGTGCCCCAGTCGAATTCGACCCACACCACGGAGATGCCCGTCGCAGAGGAAGAGCGCACCCGCCGCACGCCGGAGGCCCCGTTGACCGCCGTTTCAATCGGAAAGGTCACCAGGGTTTCGACTTCTTCCGGGGCCATGCTGTGGGCTTCCGTCATAATCGTCACCGTTGGCGCGGTCAGGTCGGGGAAGACGTCCACCGGCATGCGCAGGGCCACAAAAGTGCCCAAGATCAAAATCCCCACCGCAACCGAAAGGACGATGATCCGGTTCTGTAAGGACCATGCAATCAGTTTGTTCATCATTGTCCTCCCTAGTGTGCGTGGCCGTGCTGCGGCAGCTGTGTTGAAAGAGAAGCCAGGTAGACGCGATAGGCGGATTTTGTCACGATCCGCTCCCCCGCTTTAAGCCCAGACTTCACCTGGATATAGCCCTCGTCTTGAATCCCCAGGATTAATTCGCGCCGTTCAAAGCTTTCGCCGTCCGCATGAATAAAAGCGACGGGGACGCCCCGGTCGTCCACCACCGCGCTTTTAGGGATGGCCAGGTCATGGATGGTCTCTCCCGTGGGAACGGCGAGATGGCCGTGCGTGCCGATCCGCAATTGTCCTTGTGCGTTATGGACCTGCATGATGAGGGGTACGGAGCGGTGCACGGGGTCGATGACTTGCCCGACGGCAATCAGACGGCTGTCCGGTGCACGCAAATTGATAGGGGCGGCCAGCGATGCCGCCGAAAAATGGGCGTGTTCGACCGATCCGATTTTGGGGATGTCCACCTCGAAAAGACGCGCTTCAATCCAGACCGAATCCAGGTCGATGATGGTAAAGAGCGGCGCTCCCGCTTCGATTTGCGCGCCCGGTGTCATGTTGATGCGTGTGATCGTTCCCGATATGGGGGAGCGCAATGGAAAGCGTTCCACGGATTGAGGGGATGTCCCCTTGCCGACGGTCTCCTGATTGACATCCAAGAGAGAAATCCGGGAGCGGGCCTTGGCAAGACGGGCTTTGAGGATGGCGGTATTTTTTTCCGCCTCTTCCAGACGCCGTTTCGGCACGATTTGGTCCTGATAAAGACGGCGAATCCGGTCCAGTTCTTTTTGACTGGCTTTCAATTCCGCCTGCGCGGAGCGAACGGCAAACTGTAGGTCGTCCCGGCTTCTTGCGGAGGCATGCAGCGGCAGGATCATGGCCAGTGTTTCCCCGGCAATGACTTTTTGTCCAGGCGCAGGAAGCCCTTTTTCAGAGGGCAGGATGCGTCCCCCGATCGGCGCGGCAATCTCAACCCGGCCTTCCGCGGTGGGTTCGACCTCCGCGTGGAGTTTGAGCGTCGCGTTGAGGGTGTGCTTTTGGACGATTGCCGTGGCGAAATCGATCCGCCACTGCTGTTCTTTGAGAAAAGGAATCTCGCCGTGGCTGCCGTGCCTTGGGAAACCCGGTATGTCGTCCCGGTTTTCGAAAACAAAGAATTCGCCAGCATCGACAACATCCATGCGGCTTTCATCCTTCGGGTCCGTTCGCCGGACGGTTAAGCGGTAGAGTCCGCTTTTGTCCGGGGTGATCATCGGACGGTAGATGCCCGGAATAAGAGGTGTCGGCGTCCGTGCGGTGATAGTATGGCCGTCCTGTCCAGTCAAGGTCGTCACCACCACATCGGAAGAGACGGGTTGAAAGGTCTCCAAATCCGTTAAGTGCGCCGCGAAAGGGATTTCTTCTCCGACCACAAGCACGGGGAACTCGACAAATAGTTCCGTTTTATCTGTCCATTTCGTAATGACAATGGGTTCTTCTTCGGGCTCGGATTCTGCTTCCGTTATTCTAGTTTTTTGACAACCGGATAAAAGTGCTGCGGCCAAGGCAAGACTGAGCATTGTTTTCCAAAACATGCGCATACTCCTCTAATATGTTCGCGAGGTTCGCCTGGAAAAGGGCAAACCTCTACCCTAAAAAGAATCTCTTCAAATGAAAATGAAGAAATGTTTAATGAAGGTTATGTGGAATATGGAGGTGCGCGGAGGGAGGCGGATGAAGAATAGAACCTTTGTAGTACAGGGGTATTTTGACCAGGTGGCGCCGCCCTCTGAACATGGCGGGATGGAAATAGATCAAGTGAATCCCGATCTAAGGCAACCGGATTTCTCTTGAAAACGGAGAAAAACCAGTAGAATTCGCCGATATGAAGAGAAAGTAGATCTATTTGAAAAAATGCATGATGCGAGGCATCGGTCGTAACCTCAAAATCCTGTACATGTTGAGCAGGATTATCGTGATGGTCGTGTCCATGTGTCGCCTCTGGAAAGAAATCGGCATGAGCAACAGGTTGATGCTGATGCCCCCTCGCTTCACCATGCACGTGTTCGTATGCCGGGTGATAATGCAGCATCGGAAGAAGCAACAAAGGAAAAAGCAGTGAAACAATACCGACACGTTGGAGAGAAAAGTGTTTGTTCAACATTGCGTCTTTGGATAGTATCCCAGATGGTTTCGCTATTTCTTACCATAAACTTTAGCGAAAACACAAATGGAGGGTGGAGCTTACATTTTTAATGCGATTGAAACACCACTCTTACGAACATATTGTTATGAAATGCGGGTTGAAACCTTCTAATTATCAAACGAGGTCCATATTTATTTCTTACCTGGAAGAAAGATCGCTATGCCTGAAGAACACAAAAGTCGCGTGTCTTCGATATCCTTATTCAGACGGAAGGCGATGCACGATGAAAACGCAGGGGGGTGAGTCGTGGGGTGCAGATAAAGAGTTGCCGGAAGGAAGAACTCTCGCCATTTACTGGCCACAGGCCGAAAAGTTTTGAAAAAAGATTATACGGAGATTCAATCGAAAACTTGCCTTCTTCCGAGGCGATGATGTCCGAAATTCGGAGGCGTCTTCGAAACTCTTCCATGGCCGAATGAAAATCGGAGAAAACGGCCTTGCTGTGCCAGAGCTCACTGGGGTTTTTTGGATCGGGATTGGATTCGGAAACGATGTAGCCGCCCGCGACTTTTTCGATAAGAATTTTTTCGGTCATTATTAAAGGTCCTTTATTCTGTGTGAGAAAAATTAGTGGTAATTTCCTGGATAACGACGAGGTTATTTTAATATGAACGCAGCGCGGCGTCAAAAACCATTTTGAATCCGCCTTCGTTTTCTTGACGTTACCTTTTTGATGGCAAGGCCAACCATTGAAATGAGTTTTTTCAATTCTTGCATCGAAATAGACAAGGCCGGCATCAGCACAATGACATTACCGAGCGGACGCAATAGCACGCCCTGAGCTTTCGCTTCTCGGCATACTTGGTGCCCGATGCGCATCTCCAAAGGGTAGGGGATCTTTCCGGTCTTGCGGGCCACCAGTTCAATGCCGATCATCAAGCCGACCTGACGAATCTCGCCCACGTTCTGCCAGCGTTTCCAGGGGGCAAGGGCCTTTTTCGCATAAGCGATCTTTGGTTGCATCTTTTGAAGGGTCCGTTCTTTTTTAAAGACCTCTAGATTGGCGATGGCGGCGGCGCAGCCGAGCGGATTGCCGGTGTAGCTGTGGCCGTGGAAAAAGGCCTTGAAGTCTTCATATTGACCCAAGTAGGCATCGTAGATTTCCTGCGTCGCCAAGGTCGCCGCAAGAGGCAGGTAGCCGCCCGTTATGCCTTTCGAGAGCGCCATGATATCGGGCACCACGTCTTCATACTCACAAGCGAACATCTTGCCGGTCCGGCCGAAGCCGGTGGCCACTTCGTCGGCGATCATGAGAATGTCATAACGATCGCAAAGCGCTCGGATTTTTATAAGATAACCGGGAGGCGCTGTCAGCATGCCGGCGGCGGCCTGAACGAGCGGCTCGATGACAAGCCCGGCGATCACGCGATGATATTTTTTCATGGCTTTTTCCACCTCATCGACGCAAGCCAAGGCGCAGGACGGAAAATCGAGCGATAAGGGACAGCGGTAGCATGTGGGCGCGGGCACTTTGATCGTTTCGAAGAGCAGGGGCCGATAGGACTCGTGAAAGAGATCGATGCCGCCCAGACTCACCGAGCCGATGGTGTCTCCGTGGTAGGCATGGGTAAAGCAGATGAACTTGCGTTTTTTCTTCAGCCTTCCGTCCTTGTTTTGCCAGTAGCCGAAGGCGATTTTGACGGCGATTTCGACTGCTGTGGAGCCATCGTCCGAATAAAAAACTTTGGCCAGATTTTTTTGGGGTGTCGCCGCACTGCTCGGCGCGAGTGCGATCAACTTTTCCGCCAAAGCAATGGCGGGCTGGTTGGAGAGGCCCAAGAGGGTCGAATGCGCGATCTTGTTCAGTTGACGCTTCAAGGCCGCGTCGATGGTGGGATGGCGATGGCCATGCAGGTTCACCCATATCGAGGACGTTCCGTCGAGATAGCGCTTCCCTTCCAAATCGACCAGCGTCGTTCCCTTACCTTCGACAATAATGGTCGGGTCTTCATTTTCCCATTCCCGCATTTGTGTGAAGGGGTGCCAAATGAAAGAACGCCCTTTTTCGAGCCATTTATTTTTTTGGTATTTCTTCATCAGCGATCATGTGGCGCATGGCGATTGCTTTACAAGCGAAAAATCCCTGTAGTATAATGCCTTTGAACTGGATATTAAAGAGGAGTTTTGCGTGCCGGAGCAGGGTCGGAGCGGAACGAGACGGTTTGTCTTTTCCGCATTTTTATTCTTAATCGGAATTATCGTCGGGGTGGCCCTCGTTTCGGAGTTCCATTCGCTTCCCTCCGGGGTTGCCGTTGTCGAAAACCCATCGCCCGTATCGCCTGTAAAACCCCCGGCGATTGCAGAAACGGAGCAAACCTTCGTCGGCGTCGCCAAAACCGTGACCCCTGCCGTTGTGAATATTGCGGCATCACGGGTGACAAAGCGCGGGGAGGGCATTCCCGGCTTTCCCTTTACCGATCCTTTTTTTAGGCGGTTTTTCGGGGACGATCTTTTCGGGTCGCCCGGCGAGAAAAGAGAACGAAAGTCTGAGAGTCTAGGGTCTGGGGTCATCATCGAATCGGATGGTTTGATTGTAACAAATTTTCATGTCATAGAAAATGCCGACGAAATTATCGTGTTGCTCTCCGATAAACGGGAATTCAAGGGCAAGGTGGTTGGGAGCGATCCGAAGAGCGATCTGGCGATTGTCCGCATCGACGCGAGCGATTTGCCGACCGTTCCTTGGGGAAATTCCTCGGCGCTTCAGGTCGGCGAATATGTGTTGGCGATCGGCAGCCCCTTCGGGTTTACCCAAACGGTGACCATGGGAATCGTGTCGGCAATCGGCAGAGAAAATATCGGGTTAACCGACTATGAGGATTTTATCCAAACGGATGCCGCAATCAATCCGGGCAATTCCGGCGGCGCCATGGTGAATATTCGAGGCGAACTTGTCGGGATCAATACCGCTATTTTTTCACGAAGCGGCGGATATATGGGGATCGGATTTGCGGTTCCCAGCGACATGGCGCGATCCATTGTCGAGAGTCTTGTCAAAACGGGAAAGGTGGTTCGGGGGTGGCTGGGGGTTGCGATCCAGGATCTGACCGCTTCTTTGGCGAAGGGCTTTGGCTTGGATCAATCCAAGGGGGCTCTCGTGAGCGAAGTCATGCAGGGAAGCCCTGCAGAGAAGGCCGGCATTCGGAGAGGGGACATCATTCTTGGCTTTGACGAAAAACCGATCGAAGATACCAATCAATTGAGAAATATCGTTGCGGAAACCCAGGTTGGGGTGGATGTCACGGTCCGCTTATTTCGAAATCAAGAGGCGATCAGTTTGAAGGTTCGAATCGAAGAGCAGCCGAAGGATATGTTTGCGCAAAGGGGAAGACCTCAGGAAGATCTCGAAAATCGAAGCACCTTGTTAAGTGGAATCGAGGTGACGACATTGACGGACGAATTGGGGCGTGAGTTCGATTTGGAAAAAGACCTTCGGGGTGTTATCGTATTAAGTGTTTCACCGGGCAGTCCCGCCGGGGAGTCCGGCCTCAAACGCGGTGATTTGATCATGGAGATCAATCGCCAAGCGGTTCAAGATATTTCAAGCTATGAAATGACCTTGTCGAAGGCGAAGGAGGATGCGCCAATTCTCCTTTTGGTCGGCCGGAAAGATAGGACGTTTTTTCTAACCGTCATACCCTAAAGTCAGGACAGGTCATTCGAAGATCACTCGGGTTTTTTGTTCTTGTATTAAAAGCGAGGTATTCTTTTAGTCTCCGATTTATCATTTTATTCGTTACTATCATCGGAAGGGAGTCTAGCAATGAATACGATTTATTTGATTCATCTTTGCTTTATTGCCGTTAGTGCATATGTCGGATATTCCGTCGCCTCCCTCTTAGATACGGAAGCATCATCCTTCGGTATGGGAGCCGGTATCCTTTTCGGTGCGGCTTTGGTCGCCCTTGCAACGTCCCTGAAAGAAAAGAAAGTGAAGCGGTTTTGTTGGGGCGCCTTCGGTTTTTTTATCGGATTGGCCTCCGGCAGCCTCCTCTTTTTTATGACGGAACCCCTGTTCGACTTTCATCCGATTGCCGCACAGGCATGGAAGGGGATTTCCTTCTTGATTTTTTCCTACATCGGCATCATCCTGGGATTAAAGGCCGAGGAAAATCCCGGCATTTTTTCGAATCCGAATCAGGGGGGAGAGTCGGCGGAAAGTCTGAAAATATTGGATACGAGTGTGATTATCGATGGCCGAATTGCCGATTTATGCGAAACCGGGTTTTTAGAAGGTGTTTTTATCGCGCCCCAATTTATCCTTCAAGAGTTGCAACATATCGCCGATTCGTCCGATTCGATGAAGCGGGCCAGAGGACGGCGCGGGCTGGATGTATTGCATAAACTTCAACAAATGCCCGATTTAGAGGTCCGCATCGTCGATCACGATTTCCCCGCGATTCGGGATGTCGATTCGAAAATCGTCGCCTTGGGTAAAAAGCTTTCCGCCAAGGTCATGACCAATGACCTCAACCTGAATAAGGTCGCCGAGCTGCAAGGTGTGCGCGTTCTCAACATCAACCAGCTCTGTAATGCCATGAAACCCGTGGTGCTGCCCGGGGAGGAAATGCAGGTATTCGTGTTGAAGGAGGGAAAGGAACTCGGCCAAGGGATTGCCTATTTGGATGACGGCACAATGATTGTCATCGATGAGGCCCGAAAGTGTATTGGCAAGACCGTACCGATTACCGTGACCAGCGTCCTTCAGACCCCGGCCGGAAGAATGATCTTCAGCCGACTGAAGGAAGAGACGCCCAACGAAGCCGTTTCGGTTGCGAGAGGCAATTGACCGTTACGGCAATCGTGGCGGCGGCGGGTCGTGGAGAACGCTTCGGGGGCGCGCTCAAAAAACAGTTTTTGATGCTTGCCGGCGCGCCTGTTTTGATTCACGCCTTGACCCTTTTTCAAAACGCATCCCTTGTCGACGATGCGATCTGCCTGGTGCCCAAGGAAGATTTTTCCTATGCGCAAGCACTGATCGAGCGCTATTCCCTGACAAAAGTCAAAACCCTCCTTCCCGGCGGCGGGCGGCGGCAAGATTCGGTTGCGGCGGCCGTTTCGCGCTTGGAGAAAACGGGTCGGCCGGACGATATCGTCCTTGTTCATGACGGCGTGCGTCCCTTGGCGTCGTCGTCTCTGATTTCGAAGGTGGTTGCCGGCGTGGAGTCCTTCGGGGCGGCGGCCGCCGCTTGTCCGGTGACGGATTCCTTGAGTGAGGTGTCTGAAGCACGGTGGATACGGAAAAGCCTCTCAAGGGACACGATCTGGGCCATGCAAACCCCCCAAGGCTTTCGATTATCTATCTTGGCTGAGGCTTACCGCAAGGCTGCGCGAGACGATTTTTTTGCAACGGATGAGGCCATGCTGGTTGCGCGGCTGGGTGTTTCCATTCGATGTGTTGAAGGTTCCGCGGAAAATATCAAGATTACGAAACCCTCAGACTTAAAAATGGCCGAGTTTCTTGTTCGGGCGCGGGACCGTTCTTGCGATCACGATTCGTCATCGGGATCATCGATATGATTCGCGTGGGTCTGGGATATGATGTTCATCCATTGGTGAAGGGCTGCCGATGTGTGATCGGCGGTGTCGAGATCCCTTACGAAAAGGGCCTCAAGGGGTATTCCGATGCGGATGTATTGCTTCATGCCATCTCCGATGCCCTCCTGGGTGCGGCCGGACAGGGCGATATCGGGTGTCATTTTCGAGAGGGGGATGCTCGCTGGAGAGGGGTGTCCAGCCTTAAGATACTCGAAGCGGTCGTTCGAATGGTCTCTGATCGGGGGTACCGGGTGGTCAATTGCGACTGTGTTGTGATTGCGGAGGAACCCCGGATTTCTCCCTATCGGGAGGAGATGATCGACCGGATCAGTTCCCACCTTTTCATCGGGCCAGGCGATGTGAATGTGAAGGGGACGACGAATGAGCGAATCGGTTTTATAGGAAGAGGGGAGGGGATTGCCGCCCAAGCGGTTTGTCTTATTCAATCAAAAAATGTTTAAAACGATTAAAAAAGATATCGAGGCCGCCAGGGAGCGGGATCCAGCGGCCCGGAGCACCCTGGAAATTATCCTCACCTATGCCGGTTTGCATGCAATCGTCTTTCATCGTGTCGCACACGGGCTTTGGAATGCACGTATTCCGATCCTGCCGCGATTGATTTCACACCTCTCCAGGTTTCTAACAGGGATTGAGATTCATCCCGCCGTCGTGATCGGGCAGGAATTTTTTATCGATCATGGGATGGGTGTCGTCATTGGGGAGACGACCGAGATCGGCGACCATGTCACGCTTTACCAAGGCGTCACCCTCGGCGGGACCGGCAAGGAACCTGGGAAGCGGCATCCGACCCTGGGGGATCATGTCATTGTCGGCGCCGGCGCAAAGGTTTTGGGAGCGATTGTTGTGGGGGACCATGTGCGGATCGGGGCCAACTCGGTTGTCTTGAAATCCATTCCCGAGCACAATACCGTTGTGGGTATCCCGGGACGGGTGATTCACCGCAAGGAAGAAGAAGGGGTTCTCGATCATACAAACCTGCCCGATCCGATCGCCGCGCGATTTAAGATGCTTGAGCACAAGATCCTGGAGTTGAAGCGGGACATGCAACATCCGTCACCGCGAAAAGAGCGGCATGAAAGCGAGTCCGAATCCACGGATGGCGGTTGACCGCAAGGTTTATAAGGCTTTTACTACGTCCCTTCTTCGATGGTATCGGGCCGCCGGACGGGATCTTCCCTGGCGTTATACTTCCGATCCCTATGCCGTTTGGGTGTCGGAAATTATGCTTCAGCAAACCCAGGTGGCGACCGCGCTTCCGTATTACCGACGTTTCCTCACCGTCTTTCCAACCGTCGAGGCGCTTGCGGCCGCGCCGCTCGAGCGTGTTCTGAAGATTTGGCAGGGTCTCGGTTATTACGCCCGTGTCCGGCATCTCCATCGCGCGGCCCAGCTGGTGGTTCGGCAATATCGGGGGGAGATCCCCGCTGACTTTAAGACTTTACAGGTCCTTCCCGGCATCGGCCGTTCGACGGCCGGAGCCATTTTAACGATTGCCTTCGGGCAACGCTACCCCATACTCGACGGTAATGTCCGCCGTGTGCTCTGTCGTTTTTTTGCCATCCGGAAAGACCCGAAAGAGAAGCCAGTGAACGATTGGCTATGGACCTGTTCCGAAGCATTGCTTCCCAAACGCGCTCCCGGGCTTTTTCTTCAGGCGATCATGGACCTGGGTGCCACCGTTTGTAAACCCGTCAAACCTTTGTGCGATCAATGCCCGGTCCAGAAGGGATGCCGCGCGGATCAAGAAGGGATTCAAGCATTGATTCCTTTGAAACGCACTGCGAAGGCGATTCCCCATTTCGATTACATGGCCGGCGTCATCGTTCATAAAGGCGAGGTGCTGATCCACAGGAGACCCTTAAAGGGGCTCTTGGCCGGTTTGTGGGAATTTCCCGGCGGACGATTGAAACCGGACCGGGGACAGGCCTCTTTGAATACGCCGGGAAAAGCAGCCATGCGTCTATTTCTTAAAAAAGAATTGAATATGAACTGTTCCGTTACCCAAAGTTGGATGACGGTGCAACACGCCTTTACCCACTTTCGGATGACACTCCATGTTTTTAAGGGCTGCTCCAAAGACAAAAGCGCGCTTCCGCCGTCTTTCAAATGGGCCCCATGCACATCCCTCGGCGATTACCCCTTTTCCGCAGCGCATCAGAAGATTGTTTTGAAGCTCACTGAATGAAGATTGGCGTCGACTTTTAATGGACTGGCTTCATGCGAATGGACCCATGAGGCCGTCATCAAGCGACACGCCTGTTGTATCTCTTTGTTTTTATGCCGAAATAGATACGACCGAAAGCGAGCACGCTTCTGGAACAAGCGGGGACAATGCGTCGGCCGTTCTCACATAAAACACTCCCTTTGGGGGATTGTACTCTCCTTCTAATTGCTTCACTATGAGGCTACTTTTAAACCCTTTAAGGAGGAGGGATCATGATCAAGGCAGCTCACTCTCCGGTCCGATGCGGCATCGTATTGGCGGCCGGGGAAGGCAAACGCGTCAGACCTTTCATCCATCGTGTACGAGGAGAGTCCCTCCCAAAACAGTACGTCAATTTTATCGGAACGCGCTCCATGTTGGAACACACCTTCCACCGCGCCGAGAAACTGATTCCTCCGGATCGTCTCTTTACGGTGGTGAGCCTGGATCATCTGGAATATCCAGAAGCCGGACGACAGCTTATGGACCGCCCAAAGGGCACCGTGATATTACAGCCTGAGAACAAGGAAACGGCGCCGGGGCTTCTCCTCCCGCTGATGCATTTATATAAGCGTTATCCGGAGTCTGTGGTGGTGATATTTCCTTCGGATCACTTCATTGTGGAGGAAGATCTGTTTATGGGCCATGTGGATTTGGCCTGTCGTATCGTGGAAAGGGACCCTTCTTGTCTGCTTTTACTCGGGATCGATCCGTATGGTCCGGAGACGGAGTACGGTTATATTGTTCCCGGCAGATATGCAAAACATGCCGCCGTACCCTCGGTGCGGGAGGTCTTGGAATTCGTCGAAAAACCCCGGATTGATTTGGCGCACAGGCTGGTCCAAATGGAAGGGTTATGGAATACAATGGTGATGGTCTTTAGGGCCGAAACCCTGCTCAATCTCGCGATCAAGATCCTCCCATCCCTCACCCTGCCCTTTAAACGCATCTTGGAGGCCATTGGAAGTGCTCGAGAGATGGAGGTTGTCCAAGAGATTTATCAACATTTGCAACCGGTTAATTTTTCGTCCGGTCTTCTGGAGGACCTTCCGACCCGGTTTCCGGCGCATATCAACGTCCTCCCGGTCCGGGAGGTGTTCTGGAGCGATTGGGGATCAGAGCAACGCATCGTGGAAGACCTGCGAAGGACAGGACACCTGGGGCCGACGGAATATATTCCAAAGGAGATGCATCGGTTGGCAGAATCGGTTCCGAATTGAGCGTAGCGAATTGATAACAAGCCCCACTGGATCTTCCCTTCAGATAATACCTTCAGTGTGAATGCCGAGGAGAAAGGGCGATGCCGAGCCGGGCCAAAAAAATCCATCGAATCGAGATATCCGGGTGCGAATATTACCTCGTCAGATACCTAAGGCAGGTGAATCCTGAGCCAATCAAAAGAAAATCGCTCAATAGGGTTCCGGTTGTCTTGATTGTCTTTCTTTTTTGTTTTGTGGCGATACCTTTAATATTTTCCCTTTGGTAATGGGCTTGCACAAGGAGGACACAATGAGATGTCTACGATGCAAGGGCATGACGATGGAAGAACGGATCGAAACCTGTGAGGGAAGCGCTCTCTTGATACGGTGTCTACAGTGTGGCGATCTGGTCGATAGTGTGGTCCTTTATAACCGTCTTTTATCTTTAGATTTTTTGGGTGTTTCTCGGTCTGGCACGGATTCCTCGGCGTGATTGTTCGAGCGTGAACGGATTTGCCGTCACCAAGTCCAGGAGGAACCTTTATGGTGGAGCCCCTTCATTAGAGGGCAGCAGGAAACGAGAAAGAATCTTGGAAATGAGTGTTGCCCGGTTGTGAACCGCCATTTTTCGATAAATGTTTTTTAAATGCCCCTTGATGGTCAGGTTGCTGATGAAAAGGCGCTCGGCCATCTCCTTATTGGTATCCCCACGGCAAAGACACTTGAGCACATCGACCTCTCTTTTGGAAAGCCCAAAGGCTTCCCGGACCTTCGTCATGTTAATCATGCGTTTACCGTCTTCGGAGGTGACCAGTAAGTGGGTCTGAAAGCGGTGTGCGCGTTTTTCCAGGGCCAGGCGGACGGTTTCGGCCAAATCGAGAAGATCGTCTTTCGATTTTTGAAGGTAATCAAAGGCGCCTTCTCTCCGTAGCGACCGGATGGCTGTCCCAAGGGAGGGATGTCCAGTCAGCATGACGACCACGGTTTCAGGGTCAAGCCGCATGGCCTCTTTCAAGACTTCCACACCGTTGATCTTGGGCAGATGAATGTCTAGAATCAAGACCCCCGGTCGGTTGTGAGGGAGATGCAAGTAGTCGAGGGCTTCCCGGCCGTCCGAGGCGATATGGATGGGATTCGAAATATGATTTTTTTGAAGCGACCGTCGGATGATTTCAACGTCCGTTGGATTGTCTTCTGCGAGGAGAATGGGGATGGACTCTTTTTTCATGACAGAAGGTTCTCCTGCCCAAAGGTTCCGAGTTGGAATTGTAGATCTTTATCGGTCCTTCTGTCAAACAGGGCTTCACAATACGCATTCCGAAATGGGATCCGATGCGACAAGCACCGTTGTCTTTGGCTCACCCTTCTGTTAGCATGCTCCACATTACCGTCGAGGAGACCCAGGCGATGATCGATTCGTATCCCTTGAAAAAAGAAATGGGGATCGATATGGACGACATAAAAAATCGTATGATCTGTGTGAACCTGACGGAGAAGGATATCGATCTCATCCGCGAGATGAAAGACCTCGCCCAAAACCATGTGGATCGCATTGTTACGGCCTTCTACAGTCATCTCCTCTCTTTTGAAGAGACGCGGGCCTATCTCAAGGCCCCGGCGTTGATCGAACGATTAAAGGACGTTCAAAAGAAATACTTCCTGGATATCTTCAAGGGGCAATATGACGAGACTTATTGTGAGGGACGGCTCCGAATCGGCGCGGTCCACCACCGGATCGGCCTGGCGCCCAAGTGGTATATCGGTTCTTATTCCCTCTATGAAAACCTGTTCTCTCCCCTCGTTGTGGAGGCTTATGGAATGGAGCCCGACGGGGGGCTGGCCCGGATCATGGCCGTCCGGAAGGTTTTTCTCTTCGACATGGCCTTGGCGCTCGACTTCCATTCTCACCGCATGACCGCGCAACTGGAGAACAAGATTCGTGAGATGGACGATTTTACCCATGTCGTCTCTCATGACCTCAAAGAACCCCTCCGGGGCATCGAGGCCTTCTCCGGTTTTCTTCTTGAGGATTATGGGAAACGATTGGATCAAGAAGGTCGTCGTTACCTGAGTCTCATTAAGAAATCCGCGGTTCGCATGAAGGACCTGATCCAAGATCTCTTGACGCTGACCGCCATTTCACGCAAGGGGCCCACCTTTGAAGCGGTCGATCTGATGCGGGTGCTGGTGCAGGTTCAACAGGAACTCGCTTTTTCGATCAATGAGAAAAACGTCGAAATCCGAATCTCTTCCCCTTTTCCCATCGTTCCCTGCAACCCCATCCAGATTGCCGAGGTTTTTAAGAATCTTCTTTCCAATGCCATTAAATTCAATACGATGACGCCGCCAAAGGTGGAGATTTCCGCAAAAGAAGAGAAGACCGTCTATCTATTTTCGGTGAAGGATAACGGCATTGGGATCGATGCCCGCTATCAGGAGCAGATCTTCCGTCTCTTCGAGCGTCTCCATCCACAAGAGGACTTCGAAGGCACAGGCGCTGGGTTGGCGATTTGTAGGAAGGTGATTGAGGGTTATGGGGGGCGTATTTGGGTCGAATCGCAGCCCGATGAAGGGGCTATTTTTTTCTTTACGCTTCCAAAGATACCGGGATAGGGGATGGAAGGCGCAAGGCGCAATGGTTCGTGACTATATCAAGTCCATGAAGATTCTCTTGGTGGAAGATTCCCTCCATGATATCGAGATCACGCGAAGGGCGTTCTCCAAAGGACGGTTGAACATAGAAATAAAGGTGGTTCGGGACGGCGAGGAGGCGCTCGACTATCTCTACCGTCGTGGACGGTTTCAGGAATACGCGTCCTCGCCGCGCCCGGGCTTGATCCTTCTTGATCTAAATCTCCCGAAGATCGCCGGGATGGATGTCCTCCAACAGATTAAAGCAGACAGGGATTTAAGATCGATTCCCGTGATCGTGATGACCGTCTCTCTGCGGGAGGAGGACATCGTCCGGAGCTATGATCTGGGCGCCAACACCTATATCCATAAACCGGTGGAATTTGAGCACTTTATGCAGGTGGTCAGCGCGATTCAAGAATACTGGATCTTGACCTCCACACTCCCTTCCGGTCATCCATAGAAGCCACATTCCTTTGTCCCCTTTTGTCCTTGATGACGCCGATTGCTGCGGGTCATGGATATTGCCTATCACAGAACCTGTAATGTCATATTTGCGATGCTTCTGTTCCAAGATCCATTCATCCTCCATCAAAGTACTAAGCAGATGCTTGTCGATCTTTCATAAAGTGCAACCGTGAAAGAAAGATTTGCACTTCCGATTCACGATCGGTCGCCATTCCTGATTTGAGTCCATGTTTTTCGTTTTTATCTTATCGAGCCTTTCCGGATACCCGATCCTCTTGACAATCAACGAAGGTCCCTCTACGATTGGGAAAAGGAGCGTATTTTGAAGGGTTTTTGCCTCAGAAAAGAGAACACGCAATGATGGGTCGCTTTCAAATCGGTTCCGGGCACAACACCTTGATGAAAGAGGTGATCGGACGTCTTTGTTCGTACTCTCAACAACCGAATATGGAGGTGCTGGACCAAGCCTATCGCTTTGCCGACAAAGCCCACAAGGGGCAACGGCGTCAGTCCGGAGAAGCCTATCTCCATCATCCCATTGAAGTCGCCGGCATTTTGACACAATTGAAACTCGATCTTCCCTCGATTACGGCCGCCTTGCTTCATGATGTGGTGGAAGACACCCACTACACCATCGAAGACATCCGTCAGGAGTTCGGCGATGGGGTTGCCACGCTGGTGGACGGCGTGACGAAAATCGGAAAAATCGTCTTTAAAAACAATCAGGAAAAACAGGCCGAAAATTTTAGAAAGATGATCGTCTCCATGTCCGCCGATATCCGAGTCTTATTGATTAAGCTGGCGGATCGCCTCCACAACATGCGGACCATCGATGCGCTCCCGGAAGAAAAAAAGGAGCGCATCGCCAAAGAAACGTTGGATATCTATGCGCCGCTTGCGAACCGACTCGGTATCGGCTGGGTCAAGTCGGAGTTGGAGGATCTCTGTTTTCGCGCGCTGAAGCCGGATCTTCACCACATGCTTGCGAAAAAGGTCAAGGCCGGAAGGGGAGACCGGGATAAATATATTCAATCCGTGGTGGCCGTGGTTAAAAAAGCCTTGTCGGACAACCAATTTCCATGTACGGTCAACGGCCGCTCGAAGCATCTATTTGGGATCTATCAAAAAATGGAACGCCAGGGGATTCCCTTCGAGGAGGTCTACGATCTGATGGGCATCCGGATTCTGACCGATACAAAGATGCATTGTTATTCCCTGCTCGGTCTCATTCACTCGCTTTGGCGTCCACTTCCGGGGCGTTTTAAGGATTATATTGCGATTCCAAAGTCGAACCGGTATCAATCGATCCATACCACGGTCATCGGTCCGGAAGGAAAGCATGTCGAGTTTCAAATCCGAACGGACGATATGCACCAGGTCGCGGAGGATGGGATTGCATCGCATTGGGTCTACAAGGACGGGGGACAAATCAATGAAAAAGACGAACACATCTTCAGCTGGTTGAGGCAGCTCGTTGTATGGCAAAGCGATCTTTCGGATTCCCGGCAGTTCATGACCTCCGTGAAAACCGATCTTTTTTCCGATGTTGTGTACGTTTTCAGCCCGAAAGGCGACTTGAAGGAACTGGTCAAAGGGTCGACGCCCATCGATTTTGCCTACGCGATTCATACGGAAATCGGAGATCACTGCGTGGGCGCCAAGGTCAACGGTGTTATTACGCCGCTCCGGCAAGCGCTCCGGACCGGCGACACCGTCGAAATTCTCACCGCCCCTTCGCATAAACCCAGTAAAGATTGGCTGAAATTTGTGAAGACCTCGAAGGCGAAGACCAAGATCAAGCATTTGATTGGACTGGAAGAACGCATACAAAGTATGGAAATCGGTCGAAAGATCCTGGAACGCGAGTTGCGAAAGGAAAAGTTGAGTCCGTCGGAGGTGATGAAATCGGGAGACATCATTTCGAGTTTGAAGGAGCAGGGCATTCATTCGATGGAGGATCTGATGGTCGCGATCGGATATGGAAAAATTTCCGCACAACATGTCGTGAATCTGCTCCTTCCGAAGCCGCAAATGAAGGAAGGGATCAAGGATAAAATCATCAAGAAAGCCGGTTTTGGAAAAAGTGGGGTCAAGGTAAGAGGACTCGGAGAACTGTTGATTCACCTGTCCCGATGTTGCAACCCGGTGCCTGGAGAAGAGATCATCGGTTTTATCACGCGTGGGAGGGGACTTTCGATTCATACCGTGGATTGTCCGAATATTGACGAGCTGGATTACAATAAAGAGCGCCTGATCGCCGTCGAATGGGATAAAGACCGGAGGGCCACGCATTCGATCAACCTTTCCGTCTTGACGCTCGACCGTCCGGGCCTGCTCGCCTCCGTTTCCGCAGCGATCGCTGAAACGGGCGCCAATATCAGCCATGCGGAGGTGAAAACGACCGATGATCGTAAGGGAAACCTCCACTTGGTGGTTGAGATCTCGAACAAAAAGCATCTCGAGAAAGTTTTGAAAAAAGTCGAAAGTCTCGATGGTGTGCTCCAAGCCCGCCGCGTTCAGGGGACGTGAAGGCGTCCATCGCTGTGCCAGGGTATTTGATGCGGCGAACACTCGCGCGATATATCTCGGAGATGGGCCGAGAAAGTTGGAAAATATTGATGAATTTATCCAAGTCTTTCATAAGTTTAGATAAAGAATAAGGAGCAAGGCGCATGTCGGATTCACTTGGGATCCCAGACCGGATTGGCCGGTTAAAAGAATTGGCATACAACTTTTGGTGGAGTTGGCAGCCCGAAGGGAGAAAACTGTTTGAAGCGGTCGATCGGCCGCTATGGAAGCGGACACATCACAACCCCGTCGCCATTTTACGGGATGTTCCCATTGAACGCTTGAAAGAGGTGGCGGCTGATCCAAGCTTTCTCCGGCAGTATGACGGCGTGATGAAACGGTATGATCATGAGCATGGCCCGAGAGAGACATGGCTGGCGGGACAGTTTCCGGATCTCAGGGACGAAACAATCGCCTATTTCTCGGCCGAATTCGGTCTTCATAATTCACTGCCGATCTATTCCGGCGGTCTGGGACTCTTAGCAGGCGACCATTGTAAAGAAGCGGGAGAGTTGGGACTGCCGCTGGTCGGTATTGGGTTCTTATACCCGCAAGGGTATTTTCATCAAAAAATGGAGACCGACGGCTCGCAAACCGCCACCTACCGACCGCTGGATGTCAGTCGCGTTGCCATCGCGCGGGCCGTCTTCCCGAAAACGGGAGAGCGGCTTGTTCCCGTTCCTGTCGGGCCACGGACGGTGTATATCGCCGTTTGGCAGGTGCAGGTCGGCCGGGTTTGCCTCTACCTGATGGACACCGATGTCGAAGAGAATGCGCCCTGGGACAGGGAACTTTCGGCACGCCTTTATGGCGGGGATCAAGAACTGAGGATACGGCAGGAAATCGTGTTGGGTGTCGGCGGCGTACGCGTGCTTCGTGCGCTCGGTATCCATCCGACCATCTGGCATTGCAATGAAGGGCATACTTCCTTTCAAATGTTAGAACGGATCCGAGAAAAGGTTGAAACCGGAGAGTCATTCGATGAAGCGGCGGAGACAGTCCGAAAGAGGACCATCTTTACGACGCATACACCGGTTGACGCGGGACACGATGCCTTTCCATCTCCGCTCATCGAAAAATACTTTTCGAGCTATTGGCCGCTCCTTAGAATTGATCAAGGGCAATTCTGGGAACTCGGACGGCACAAAGAATCGTGGGGAGAAGCCTTCAATATGACCGTGCTTGCCTTGCATCTTTCTGCAAGACGAAATGCGGTGAGCCGTCTGCATGGGAAGGTCAGCCGTCGCATGTGGCGCCACATCCGCACTTTGCAAAAAGAAGATGATATTCCGATCATCTCCATCACAAACGGCATACATGCGCCGACCTGGACGGCCCCTGAAATAAAAATCCTTTATCGAAAACATCTGGCGCCGGATTGGGTCGAACGGCAGGATGACCCCGTCCTATGGCAGCGGATTAGCGATATCCCGGATAAAGACCTTTGGGAAATCCGCCAGAAGCTCAAACTGAAGCTTCTCAGTTTTATTCGAGAACGGGCTCGATTGTCTTGGGTGCAGGAGCGGGCGGACCCGGTTCAATTGCTTGCATCCGGAACGCTTCTTGATCCGGAGACGCTTACGATTGGTTATGCCCGTCGCTTCGCTGCATACAAACGTGCAACATTGATCTTACAGGATATAGAAAGACTCATACAGATTCTCGGTAACCGTCGGCGGCCTATTCAGATTATCTTCTCCGGGAAGGCGCATCCCGCGGACGATCACGGAAAACATCTCCTGCAAACGATTTACAATCTCACAAAAGATTCCAGAATAGCCGGTCACATTGCCTTTGTCGAAAATTACGACATGCATGTCGCCCACTTCCTCGTCCAAGGGGTTGATGTCTGGTTAAATACTCCGCGGCCGCCGCTTGAGGCCAGCGGAACCAGCGGGATGAAGGCGGCACTCAACGGTGTTCCGCAAATTGGTATGCTTGATGGCTGGTGGCCCGAAGGATACAATGGATCGAACGGCTGGGTCTTTGGTCAATCTGCCTCCGAAACTTCAGGGTTGCCGGAGAGTGACGACGCTGCAGATGCGGAAAACCTCTATCGGGTCATAGAAGAGCAAGTGGCGCCCCTCTATTATCTTCGTGACAGAGACGGCGTTCCGCGCGGCTGGATCGAGCTGGTGAAGGAAACAATCCGATCGATCGCGCCGGTTTTCTCCATGCGGCGGGTTGTAAAGGAATATACCGAAAAACTATACGTACCTGCAATCAATGGGAAAGAGGAACAAGGAAATAAAACCGGAAGAACAGAAACGACATAAGATCAATCTTTATGTTCTGAATTTCCCGCTCTTTTTTAAAGGGGGATAATCGAAAACAGCCTACCTTAAAAAGCAACAACTTATGTCCGATTTAGAAGAAACCCTGCTTAAAAGAAAACTGGTCTACCAAGGTAAATACCTCACGGCCGAGGAGCAAACCGTCAGGTTGCCGGATGGGAGGGAGGCGAAACGGGAGGTGATTGCTCCGCCCGATGCGGCCGCCGTGCTCCCGATCGATGTTGAGGGCCGTGTTTATCTTGTTCGTCAATACCGGGCGGCGATACAACAAACAATTCTCGAAATCCCCGCCGGCATCCTCGATCCGAATGAGGAACCACAGGAGACGGCCCGGCGGGAATGTGGTGAGGAGGTCGGGATGGAACCGAAGCGGCTCGACTTTCTATTCAAATATTATCATTCGGTGGGTTTTTCAACGGGTCAGATCGCAGTATTCCTAGGGCGTGACCTGATTCCGAAAGCAGATCGCCATCCCGACCCCGGAGAATTTATAGAAGTGGTGGTCATGCCCTTTGAGACACTCTACCGGCAGGCGGTTTCGGGAGGCATCGTCGACAGCAAAACGCTCATCGCCGTCCTCTGGTATCGGCAACACTTTCTCCTGCATGTCACATCTTGAATATAATCATTTTCCGGGATTCCCGTCGATTCGGTTTGAGTGGATGTTGAAGCGTCCTCCGAATCTTTGTTAGTATGACATGATTCAATTAAGAAGAACGGAATATATATTTAGAAGGATCTATCGACGGTCATTCCGGGAGCGGGAATAACAGTGATTTCCATCCGCTCCTGGATTGGTTTCGATCCAGCCTGTTTTTGTGTGCCTCCAAGATTGGCGGTCCACAAGCGGTGCTCCGTTTTTTGATGTGTTTTCTGATTTTGTCCGTTTCACACTTTTGAAAAAATATTTCATTCTTCCATCCACGTACACGATTGGTGCGCATCGGCGAAGAGACGTCCCTCATGTTTTTTATTTCCGGTTTCAGATGGGCAGGGTTGACGGTGTTTTTCGCCCTTGCTTTTTTTATTTCGGGTTGTGACAAGACCCTTGACCAAAGACTTGCCGAAGCCGAGCAGGCCTATGAGGCTCAAGAATACAACCGCGCGCTCGCCCTAAGTGACGCAATCCTTCTGAAAAAATCCGATTTCTTCGCCGCACACCGTTTAATGGCGAGGGCCTATGTTGCCCAAGGTTTCATCCAGGCGGCCCTTGACGGACTCGATCGGGTCGAAAAAAAACATCCGAACATGGCGAATCCGCTGCTCAAGGAGATTGCCATTGCCATTATACAGCGGTCTTTGGCGCACGAAAACTTTTTCGTTCGAAGCTCGGCGGTGAAGGCCATCGGGGAGATGGGAGACCCCGGCCTCGTGCATTTAATTGTCCCGAGTATGAAGGATCCCGAGACGTTTGTCCGTTTTTTTGCCGTCGAATCTTTCGGGCAACTCGGCGGGGCGGATGCCTTAAAGCTGATCATGGCGGCCGGAAGCGATCCGGATGGGATGGTGCGCATGGCGGCCGTGAAGGTCTTGGACGAGATGGGTCGGGACCCGAATCATGTTGTCGGGCAAACCCAACGGCTGTTGGCATCTTTTACGAATGACGCGGATGTTTCGGTCAGGCTTTTTGCATGGGCTGGACTGGCGAGGCTGGGAGATCCGGGTGCCTGGACGACCATGCTCGAGACCATCGATCAACTGGTGTCCGATGCACGGATCGCGGGAGTCGCCGCGCTGGGCCGGAGCAGAAATGCCGATGCCGCGCCTCGACTCAATCAATACATTGAAGATACGAACCACACCATTCGCATGTATGCCGCCGAAGCGATGGGAGAGATCTTAGACGCCTCCTTTTATGGGCCGCTTTCAAAAGCGCTTCGTGATGAAGATCCTTCTGTGAGGGGGGCTGCGGCGACTTCGCTGGGTAAACTTGGAAATCGCGATGCGATCCCGCTGCTTGAAACCCTGATGAACGATGCCGATGCCATCGTTCGGGTTTCCGCCGCCGAAGGTCTCAAGCGGCTGGGACAGGAAGAAGCCGGCGTTTACCGAGCGGCATTGAGCGAGACGGATTACGGCATTCGTCATTTTGCGATCGGCTCCCTTCGCAGGACTTGGGGGCGTAAGGGGATGCCGTTTCTGAAGGTCGCCTTGGATGACAAAGCCCAGCGTGTTCGGATTGCGGCCATTCGAGCGATCGGGGAAATTGGAGATGTCGAGGCCCTGGTGCTTTTGAAGGGGGCCTTAAAAGACCCTGATTTATCGGTCCAGACTTATGCGGCGGGAAATATCGGCCGCCTCTTGAATCAGGTGGCGGATGAGGGCATTTCATGATGATTGGGATGGCATCCGTCCGACCGTTTTCAGTCGCTTTGTTTGAGGGGTCTCTTCAAGATGCATAAAAACGGGTGATCTTCCTCGGGTTGGTGCAGCACCTCTATCAACTCCCACCCTTCCCTTCCGAGAAAGTTTAATTGGTTGTCGATTTGCATGCCCGCCAAACGTTCTGCTTTATATTCCCAAGCGGTCATCTATACTAAGCTCATTGCTTGAACAGCAAAAATTTCTTAACCCGCTTTTTCCATAAGAGGTGCTTAAGCGGGCCTATCGCGGCCCTGGCGGCTTCCTCACCCCTTTGAATCGCTTCTTCAAACCTCCAGAAATCGGACCAATGGATATGTCCTATATTGGGACTGATGATGGAATCGGCTTCTTCTAGTTGGCGGCCGGCTAAGATAGACCGTGTGATTTCGTTTGCGCGAAGGACGATATCAAGGCCGCTATCGAAGGTTTTCGGACCGCGCTCCTCCGAAATACTCACGGCAATCTTATAATCGATGCCGAGATCCTTGAGGGGTGAAACCGGTACCTGATTGACCCAACCGCCATCGATCAATTGAAGACGATCGATTTCGATGGGCGGAAAGACGCCGGGGATGGCACAGCTCGCCGCGACGGCCCGACGGATGGGTCCTTTTGAAAGGACGATGTCCTTGCAATTCGTTAAGTCGGTGGCCACGGCGGAAAAGGGGATGACCGTATCTTCTATGCTTTGATCTTCCAGTAGCCGGTCTAGCTGCGATAGAAAATTTCCCTCGGATATAAAGGACGTTTTTTGGAGCGAGATGCCCCAAAAGATGCCTTTTTCTAGATAGGACTTGACGTTGTTGATAAAATTCTTGGTTTTTTTCTCTTCAAAATGTCTCTTGATAAAGAAAATCTTTGTTCTTCGGAACTGGTCACTGTTTAAGAATTTGATGACCTTTTCTTTAAGAACGCCGACATTGGGATTTTGCGCATACATGGCCCCGACGATGGAGCCGAAGCTGGTTCCGGCGATTCCGTCGATTTGAATGCCTTCTTCCTCAAGAACCTTTAGGACACCGATATGGGCAATCCCTCTGGCTCCTCCGCCTCCGAGTGCCAGTCCGAGTTTGATTGACGTCATCGATTATGCTGCCTTGTCTTTTTTCTTTTTCCCCTTTTCCGCTGTCTTGGCCGCTTTTTCTTGAAGGGTTCGTAACCTGCGTTGCGTTCTTTTTAATTGTTTCCGGACTTCTCTATTTTCAGCTGATCCGGAAGTGCCCTTTTTTAACTGATTTTTTATCTTGTCGATTTTTGTTTCCAGTGCTTTGATATCCATTTTATCTCCTTATTTATTCTACACTAAATTTTCAAACATGGTTGTATTTTCCTTTTTTTCGTTCTGCTTGAATACGAATCTTCCGTCGGGATCATGCGGACTGAGACGTTTTGTTCTTTGTTTCGAATATCGGCAGATTGATTGGATATGTATATGCCTGGCCGATTGGTATCATATCCGGGACGGCATATCTGGGAGGGGGACTTGAAACGAACGCTTCTTGGCCGGTCCGATTGAGACGGATCAGCGATCTTTGAAATAGGCCACTGTGTGGCTGAGTCCTTCGTCTAGGGAGACGACCGGTTCCCATTCCGCCGCCTGATAAATCTTTTGAACATCGAGACAACTTCGCATCACCTCCCCCTTTTTTTCCGGACCATGCATTTCCTTGACATCCGCCGAGGTCAGTTTCAGCAGTGTATGGAAAAGGTCGTTCGCAGTCGTCTCCTTCCCGGTTCCGACATTAAATGTACAATTAGCATTACTGTTTAAGACGGCCATGTTGGCTTCGACGACATCACTCACGTATATAAAATCGCGTGTCTGTTTTCCGTTTCCGTTGATAATCGGTTGTTGGCCGTTTAAGAGGGACTGTGTAAAATCCGCAACGATGCCCGCCTCGCCGTGAGTGTTTTGCCGGGGGCCATAGACGCATCCATAACGGAGCGCGCTGTAGTCGAGGCCGAAGGCTTGCTCGTAGTAATATAGATAGTGTTCACAGGTGAGCTTGCTCACACCGTAAGGCGTGAGCGGTCGGGCCGGATGATGTTCCGAAATGGGGAGCTTTTCCTGGCGTCCATAGAGACCTCCCCCGGAAGAGGCGAAGATCACGCGGCGTGTGCCGTGCCTTAAGGCGTATCCGAGGAGGTTTAACAAACCCAGAATGTTGTTCTTTGCATCGAAGGAGGGATCCGCAACAGATTTACGAATATCCATCTGCGCGGCATGATGGCTGATCAACTCGGGTCTTTCTTTTTGAAACAGCCGTTCGAGACGCGCAGTGGTGATATCGACCTTGTAAAACGACGCATTCTTATGCAGGTGTTTCTTCTTTCCGGTTGAGAGATTGTCGGCGACGACGACTTGATGTCCTTCTTCGATTAAACGCTCAACGAGATGGGAGCCGATAAAACCGGCCCCTCCGGTAACCAAAATCTTCATCTTTCTCTCCTTTTACTTCAGGAAGCTCTGATCAAGTCTGGGCTGAAAATAGACGAAGATCTCCACGTTTCCCTTTTGACCCTTAATGGGGGACTGAATCACGCCTTGTTTCTTTAAGCCCCATTCTATTCCCTTGTCGATGATCCGCCCGACCACTTCTTCGCGTTGCTTCGCGTCCCGAACGATGCCCCCTTTACCCAGGGCGTCCTTCCCTACCTCGAACTGGGGTTTAATGAGCGCGATGAGCGCGCCGTCGGTTTTAAGCCAAGATTGGACGACAGGAATCACTTTCTCGAGCGAGATGAACGAGACATCGATGGTGATGAGATCGACCTGTTCGGGAATCGCTTCCTTCTGGAGATGCCGGATATTGCGGCGTTCCAAGACGACCACGCGCGGATCTTGCCGAAGTGTCCAAGCGAGTTGTCCGTAGCCGACATCGACGGCATAGACACGCGCCGCCCCTTTTTTTAATAGGCAATCCGTAAAGCCTCCGGTCGATGCCCCCACGTCGATCGCAATCTTTTCCCTGACCTCTATATTAAAATGTTCGATCGCCCCCGCAAGCTTTAAGCCTCCACGACTGACATACAAAAGGGGTGACTTGAGGAGGACGATCTCTGCATTCGAATGGACCTTTGCACCGGCGTTATCGATTTTTACGCCATCCACCATCACGCCACCGCTTAAGACCAGGGCTTTTGCTCTTTCTCGACTTTCCGTGTATCCGCGCATGTAGAGCAATTGGTCAAGCCGGTATTTTGCGATCTTTTTGGACCCGTATGCTTGGTTCAATAGATATCGCTAATGGATTTCACGAAGCATAAAATATGTTATCTCAGTAAAACGTTACCGGGCTACTTTTACCCGGGCGGATGGCGTTTTTTCATCACCCTGGGTAAAAGTGTGTTTTTCTAAGCGGCTTTCCACAAATCGGGAGACAAAGGCCACGATGCCCTTGGTGTCCAGCCCAAGTTTTTCCTGAAGCATCTTCTGGGGGCCATGGTCGATAAAACGGTCGGGGATACCGATCCGGCGAATATCGACCGAAGGAACGATTCCCGCCGTTTTTTTGTCTTCCAGGACGGCGACGACCGATTCTCCGAACCCTCCCGAGAGAACATGGTCCTCCAAGGTCACGATCTTGTCGCAGCGATTGGCGACCGATACAAGCAATTCATGGTCGATGGGTTTGACGAAACGGGTGTTGACCACTCCCGCAACGATTCCGCATGCCTTTAATCGGGATGCGGCTTCTTGTGCGGGTGCGACCATATTCCCGATGGCAATCAGGGCGGCATCCCATTTCTTCTCGTGAGGCGCCGAAAGGAGCTCCCCTTTCCCAATGGGTAGCGGCTTCATCGCCGCGTCGAGCTCGACACCGAGTCCCGAGCCCCTCGGATACCGAATGGCAACGGGTCCGTCCAGTTTATGCGCGGTCAACAGCATATGTTGGAGCTCGTTTTCATCCTTCGGCGCCATCAACACCATGTTCGGGATTCCCTTGAGGTAGGCGATGTCAAAGACCCCGTTGTGGGTCGGACCGTCCTCACCCACGAGTCCGGCGCGGTCGAGGCAAAAGACGACCGGCAGGTTTTGTAGGGCCACATCGTGCACCACCTGATCGAAGGCGCGCTGCAGAAATGTCGAATAGATGGCAACGAAGGGTCGTAGGCCACCCGTGGCCATGCCGGCCGCCATCGTCACGGCATGCTGCTCCGAGATGCCGACGTCGTAGAATCGCTCCGGGAATGTCTTACAGAAGTGATTCAAACCGGTCCCCTCCGGCATTGCTGCCGTGATGGCGACGATGTCCGGATCGTCTTGCGCCAATCGAATCAGGCTTTTGGAAAAAACGGAGGTATAAGAGGGCACAGTCGATTTTTTTTTGGCGTGGCCGGTGGAGAGATCGAAAGAGGGTTTGCCATGAAATCCGGCGGGGTTGGCCTCCGCAAGCGGATACCCTTTTCCTTTTTTTGTAACGACATGGATCAAGATCGGACCGGAGAGCTGTTTAATGTTATCGAATGTCGTGAGAAGGTGGTCGATCCGGTGTCCGTCGATCGGTCCGAAATAACGAAATCCCAATTCTTCGAAAAAAAGCCCGGGAACGATCAAGCCTTTGACAGATTCTTCGGCGCGCTTGGCCGCCTTGAGCATGGGGTGGCCGATCTTGGGTATGTTCTTAAGCAGAATGTGCGTTTCGTTTCGCACCTTGGTATAGATGCGACCGGTTAAGATGCGATTCAGGTAAGAGGAGAAAGCGCCGACATTTTTTGAAATCGACATTTCGTTATCGTTTAAGATCACGATGATGTCCCGATTTAGCGCACCGGCGTGGTTGAGGGCTTCGTAGGCCATGCCGGCGGTCATGGACCCGTCTCCGATGACAGCAACGACATGGTGATGCGCCCCTTTTCGAACGCGGGCTTCAACCATGCCGAGCGCCGCCGAGATCGACGTGCCGGCGTGTCCGGCGCCGAATGTATCGAACTCGCTCTCGGCGCGGGAGAGGAAGCCGCTGATCCCCCCGAATTGCCGAAGGGTCGAAAAATCTTTTAGCCGGCCGGTTAAGAGCTTGTGGGGATAAGCCTGATGTCCCGTATCCCAAACGAGCAAGTCGCTGGGGGTGTCAAAACAGGTATGCAGGGCGATGGCCAGTTCGACGGCGCCCAGACTTGCGCCCAGATGTCCGCCAAGGGAAGCGACCGTGTGGAGAATGACTTCCCGGATTTCCTCGGCGAGTTTGGGGAGATCTTGACGCGGAATTTTTCTTAAATCGCTCGGGCAATCGATTTGGCTTAATAGCGTCATGTCTATTTTTCCCTGTGGGTCATGTAATAAGCGGCTTGCCGAAGCGGGTCGGCTTCGGGGCCGAAGGACGTAATGGCCGTAAGGGCTTCTTCCGTTAAAACTTCGGCTTCTTTTTTCGCGCGTGTCAGACCGATCAGGGCCGGGTAGGTCCAACGCCCTTTTTTGTCATCTTGGCCGACGGGTTTTCCCAAACGATCTTCCGTTCCTTCGACATCCAATATGTCGTCCGCGATTTGAAACGCCATCCCGATTTTTTCTCCAAAGACGGTCAAATAGGATAACTTTTTGGGTCCTGCCCCACCCAAGATGCCTCCGATTCGAACCGATGCCCGAATCAGTACACCGGTTTTAAGGGTGTGTATCTCTTTTAGTTTTTCGAGAAAAATCCCTTCTTTTCCTTGCGACTCGATGTCGTTTAATTGACCACCGACCATCCCGGTGCTTCCGGAGGCCGACCCCAGCTCCAGGATGATCCGAAGGATCTTTTTCGGCGAGACGGATGCAGCCAACCCTTTCTCGGCGATCATGGTAAAGGCGGCCGTGAGGAGGGCGTCTCCGACCAGAATGGCCGTGCTTTCGCCGAACATCTTATGGTTTGTCAGCTTTCCTCGGCGGTAGCTGTCGTCGTCCATGGCCGGCAGGTCGTCGTGGACCAGCGAGTAGGTATGGACCAACTCGACGGCCGCCGCGAAGGGCAAGGCAATCTCTTTCCTGCCGCCCACCGACTCGCAGGCCGCGAGACAGAGAATGGGGCGGATCCGCTTTCCTCCGGCAAAAAGGGAGTAGCGGATGGCCTCGTGGATCAAGGGTGGTTCGCAGGTCGGCCCAGGGAGGTAGGACTGCAACACATGGTCGATTTCAGACCGCTGCACGGCCAGGCGGGATTCGAGGTTTCCGTTATTCACCCCAACAATTCTCTCTTAACATTCATTTCTTTTCCGGATGAAACGGACGCTTCTTTTTTTCGCCATTTTTTCCTTCGATGAGCATCTCGACCTTTTTTTCAGTTTCTTCCAGCGTTTTTATACAGCTTTTCGACAAGCGAATCCCTTCTTCAAAAACCTTTAAGGCGTCTTCCAGTGCAAGGTCACCCGCTTCGAGAGATTTAACCGATGCTTCGAGACGTGAGAGGGCGGTTTCAAATTTTAGATGGGCCACTTCATCTCCTTCAATAGGCAGAATGCAAGGACAGCGATATCCCATTATACAAAAGACCCATCCCAGGTCAAGGGCTTTTTATTCGTTCTCCGCTTGTTGGTTATCTTCGGCGCCTTTCATTTGCAAGGGACTTGTGCAGGAGACTGGCCTGATGACATCGGCCCGCGTCGCTGGTCCGGTGAATGCGGGGATTCTTGAATCAGTATGGGTTGCCCAAAAGGCCCCAAAAAGATGCCGATCAAATGGGCTTCAGGCCGGGAGTGGTGGGAAGGGGAGATGCCTGCTGTTTTTATCTTCTGATTCCCGTTTTTAAGGAGCGCTCCGTAAAATCGCTGTCTTCGAGACCGATATTGACTTGAAGGTCTTCCACTTCGAAGATGGTCCGGTGGCCGTTTTGAACGTTTGTGACATTCGTTCTTTTCCAGACGAAGAGCTTGTCGATGGTTTGCCAGTCGATGGTTTGCCGTTTTAGGAGTTTTTGGTTGCGGTCGTAGTAATCGATTTTTAGAACGGTCCAATCTTTTTCGGAAATCCAGGTGATTTTCTTGCTGTAGATGCTTTCTTTTTCTCTCGGGGCGCTCTCCACCACAAAACTCGGCGTACCGCGATACGCCTCTTTCCGAAGAAAACGGTGATCGTCTTCATCGAGACGGCGTTGACCCATGTCGCCGAAAGTGAGGTCCGAACCCAGGAAGGCATCGTTTTGATCCTGTGCGGAGATGCGTCTGACCATCCGGAGGGCGGGGAGATAGAGCCACAGATCGTCGGGCTTGTTTTTTTTGGCATAATCCCATATTAGAAATGCGATGCCGCGCGAGTCGGGTGGAAACTCGGTGACCAGGAGCATCTTGCTGTCGATGCCTTCCGTGCTTCGGTAGTTTTTCCAAAAACGGGTCGCCACAATCTTGTTTTTGGATCCGTCGCGTTCGATCAAGGACAGGTTGACGGTATTTTTCTGGTCTTGGATCTCGTAGATGAGGTCTCTGGAGCGTTGAATGATTTGCTCGCCGTTTAACGCGGTGTCTTGCGCCCAAGCGGGATCCGGTTGGCCAATCAGGGGAGATAGAGGGAGGAGCAGGATAAAAGACCACCCGGCTGCGATGCGGCCTGGCTTCCACTTTCCTTGATCATCACGCATGTCCATGGCGGACCTCATTTCTTTGGTTTTTCTCCCGTCAATACGACAAAGGGGCTCGGCTCGGAGAGCCGGACCGGCTTGACCTTTTTAAAACCCGCGGCCTGCATCCATTCCGAAATTTCTTTTTCGGAGTAAGCCGCGCCGCCGGGTGTGTGGATCAGCTGATTTACCCCAATTAAGGCGGCGAGGGCGGGTCCGGTTTTTTGGCGGTTCAGCATTTGGTCTTGCACCAGGATCATGCCTCCCGGATCGACTGCCTGATAGGCCTTTCTCAAAATCGCCTTGATCACCTTCGGAGACTCCTGGTTGAACATCGACGACAGAAAGACGGCATCATATCCCCTCCCGAAGGGGTCGGTTAAATAATTTCCGGGGCGCCGGGCGATTCGGCCTTCCATTCCAAATGATGCCACAATCTCCTTTGTTATTTCCAGTGTTTGAGGCAGATCTAAAACCGTGGCGGAGAGCCCCTTGTTTTTTTTGCAGAATTTGATACAGAAGGTGCCCGGCCCCCCTGCGACATCGAGCAGGTGTTTTTTTTTTGTAAAATCGATTCGTTTTGCCAAGAGATCGCCCTGGGCCAATGCCCGGTAGTGCATCCCATAGATATAATTCTTAAGCGCCTCCGGTCCCTGGTCATGCGGTTTTTCGACGACCGGTCGGCCCTTCATGACCGCTTCACTGAGATCTCCCCAGGCGCCGTACCAGTTATCGAACATCGAGACGATGCCGCCTTGGTAGCGTGGACTTCCTTTGACCAAAAAGGTATTCGACAGACGCGTATTTCGATAGACCCCGCCCCGTTGACTGAGCAGTCCGAGGGAGACGGCGGCGACCAGCAAGATTTCGAGACCGCGGCGGTCGGCCTTACAGCGTGTTGCCAGCTGTTTTGCCGTCAGGGCGCGTCCTTTTAAGCGGGTAAAGAGATCTAGCCGCACTGCCGTGTGGAGCACCTTCGACTGCCAATAGGCCGAACTGATGCGCATGACGGCCATCGGGTCGACCGCATCTGAGATTTTCTTTTGTTTTCTTGAGGGACTTTTCATCGATTCTCCTTGTATAACGGACGCGTCTTATTTTGGAATAAACGACAAGGCATGCAGGTTCGGCCATTGTTCGGTATATTCCAAGACCGTCATCGAACCATGTGTCACGATCAGCCTTTTGAAGTTTTGTATGGGGACGCCCAGTGCGGCGCTGACGGCCATGCGGATGGTTCCGGCATGGGTAATCACTAAGAAACGGTGTCCCGGATGCGCCGAGACGAGTTCGCGCATGGTTTCCTTGACCCGGATCGAAAATCCAATTAAGGACTCTCCATCGGGCGGGGTATAGCGGATCGGGTCTTGCTTCCACGCCGACCAAGCCTCCGGAAACCGTGTTTGCGCCGCCTCCTTGCTCAGGCCGCCCCATTGTCCGAAATGCCGTTCTCCCAAGCCCTCGATCATTTGCGCTTCCATTCCGAGACCCTGTGCCGCGAGCTCGGCGGTTTCCAGGGTCCGGCGGGAGGGACTGACGTACACGGCGCCGATCGATCGGTCGTTTTCTTTCAGCCATGGCGCCCATGCCCCGGCTTGGGTCCTTCCCCGATCATTCAATGGAGGATCTTCCACTGTGTCGTTGTAAAATCGGTTTTTCGAATAGTCGGTTTCCCCGTGTCTGAGAAAAAGGGCTGTGGAAGATTGTCGGTTGGTTTGCTTAAACATGGGCTTATTCGGTTTTTTGAAAGATGGCGACGGACGCGGTGACGGAGACAAAGGTAAAGAGCAGAAGCACGGTGATGCCGGTCCAAAAGGGTTGCAGAAGAATGCCTCGATAACAGGCGCGGACAGCCTCGACACCATAGGTGACCGGGTTGATCCAGCTGACGATCTGCATCCAAAAGGGCATGAAGCTTTTCGGGACCAAGGCCGGGGAAAAAAAGAGCAGCGGTAAGGTCAACATATTGCCCATGACCACCAGGGGTTCTTCGCGTTTTAAGACCATGGCCAAGGCGTTGGAGACGGCGGAAAAACCGATGCCCAGCAGCAAGACCGCGACCCATATCCAAAAAATGCCGCCCCGGCTCGGAAGCCCCGCGCCGAGCATCGATGCGACGAAGACGAGGAGAAAGACTTGGATGACGACGGTGAAGCCATTGTGCAGCAGGCGGCTTAAGACGATGGAAGAACGATCGATGGGGGCGACGAAGAGTTTTTCCATGACGCCGTGTCTTAAGTCGCGGAGCAGGTTGACCCCGGACCAGGAGGCCCCGAAAAGCACGGTCATCACGATGATGCCCGGAGTCAGATATTGCACATAATCCTCTTCCGGAAATTGCGGAAGGTTGGAAAGACCTTTAAAAAGCTGGCCGAAGATCACGAGCCAGAGCAGGGGTTGGATCAATCCGAAGACGGTCCACATCGGCATCCGCCAAGTGAGCTTCAGATATTTAAAAAACAGGTGTGTCGTGTCCGCGACAAAATAAGACATCCGCCCATCTATCCCTTTGGTTCGCCCTTTGGTTCGCCCTTTGGCTCGCCCTTCGGCTCGGGGTTGTCCTCGTGATCGGGGGACCCCTTTTTCCAGTCGCCGCCGGATGCGTCCTGAGGGGCGCCGGCCCACGGCGCTTCGGTTTTACCGCTTTCTTGCCGCCAGCGGTTTTCCCAATTTGTTTCGGTATTTTGTGTCTTTTCTTCTGTGTTGCCTTTTTGCGTCTTGCCTTCTTGATTGTCCGTGGCGGTGTCTTCGCCTTGTTGCCATGCCTCGTTCCAGTTTTCGGCCGATGACCCCTGCTGCTTTTGCCACTTATTTTGCCACTTGCCACTTCCGGAAGATCCTCCCCACGCGGACCCTTCGTCTTGGGTTTTTTTATCGGCGTCGGCCCAGTTTTTGCCGGTATATTTTAAATAGACATCGTCAAAGGTCGGACGTGCAAGAAGAACGGATTTCGGCGAGAGTTGCTGTGCGTCAAGCCATTGCATCACCTTGGGAAGGGCTTGGCGTCCGTTCTCGAGATAAAGCCGGACGTCTTTCCCCTGCAGAATCACTTCTTTGAAGAGCTCATGCTCTCGAAATAAGGAAAGCGCGCGGTCTTCGGGCGGCGATCCGAATGAAAGGTGAATCGCATCGGCGCCGAGGCTGTCTTTGAGGGCGTCCGGGGTGCCGATCGTCGTGAGCCGGCCCGTATCGAGGATGCCGACCCGGTGGGCCAGCTGGTCGATCTCGTCGAGATAATGCGTTGTTAAAAACAGGGTGACCCCTTGTTCTTGGTTCAGCCGCTTCAGATAGGCCCAGAGATCCGAACGGCTTTTTGGATCCAGCCCGAGGGTCGGTTCGTCTAAGAAGAGGAGTTTGGGTTCGTGGATCAGAGCGGTCGCGATATCGAGCCGCCGTTTCAATCCGCCCGAGAGGGCTCCGACCCATTGCCCCTCCCGGCCCTTCATATCAAACAATTCGAGCAAAAACCGCATGCGCTCCTGTATTTTTTTAAGGGGAAGGTGGTAGAGGCGCCCGTGTAAGAGGAGATTTTCGGAAACGGTCAGGGCCGGATCGACGCCGCTTTTTTGGCCGACGTAGCCAAAAGACATGCGAACGCCGAGCGGATCTTCCGTGACGTCGTCGCCGGCCACGGTGGCAGTTCCCGACGTGGGATGGAGGAGGGTCGTCAGAATTTTAATCGTGGTGGTTTTTCCGGCACCGTTGGGTCCGAGGAAGCCGAAGACCTCTCCGGCATCGACATGGAAACTGATATCGTTGACGGCCTTCTGTCCGGGGCTGAATTCCTTCGTGAGATGATCGACTCGGATCATGGAAGGGGCTCAAGGCGCGTATATGTCCCCGATTTGCCGCCACTCTTCGACACCAGACCGATCTTTCCGAAACTGATCCCCTTGTCGATGGCCTTGCACATATCGTAGATGGTGAGGGCCGTGACGCTCACCGCAGTGACGGCTTCCATTTCGACTCCGGTCTGCCCGGCGGTTTTGGCGGTTGCCGTGATTTTGATAGAGGCCGGACGGTCATTTTCGGATCGAAAGGTTTCGAAACGGATGTCGACGCTGGTAATCAAGAGCGGATGGCACATCGGGATGAGATCGGGCGTTTTTTTTGCGCCCATGACGCCGGCCACTTGTGCGACGGCGAGGACGTCGCCTTTGGCGATTTGCCCTTCTTGAATCCTTGCCAGCGTTTCCGGTTTCATGAAGACCATGCCGGTGGCAACCGCCGTTCGGTCGGTCTCCGGTTTATGGGAGACATCCACCATTCGGGCGCGTCCTTCTGGATTGAAATGCGTGAGTTTATCGCGTGCCATTTTCTACTATTTTCCTCTATTTTCCTCCTGCCGGGTTGTGCGAAAGTCTAGCATAGGGGTCTTGGAGTGTCAATCATTCGCGAGGAATACGAATGCCTTAAAAGGATATCGATCGAAGAGGATTTGCAGAAGGAAAGACGTTGTTTAAATCGGTTCTTTTTCGTCGTGAAAACCGTTGGTCTTATTCCAGCGCCGCCAGGGTTTTTTTGGCTTCTTCCGCGCCGGGATGATTTGCATCGAACAGCAGAGAGGCTTCCAATTCTTTCTTGGCCTTGTCTTTTTCTCCTTTTTGAAAGTAGGCCATCCCCAGATGAAAACGGACAATCGGGTCTTTGGGGAGTTTGTCGGCGCTTTCTTTTAGAAAACTAATGGCCTTGCGGAAGGCGTTTTTTTTGTAGTAGATCCAGCCCAAGGTGTCGGCGATGCGCGGATCGTCCGGGGCATTTTCTCGGGCGGTGACGGCGAGGGACAATGCGACGTCGATATTGCCTCCGTGCTCCGAAATGATCTCAGCAAGGTTGTTGGCGGCCGGCGCGAATTTTGGATTTACTTTCAAGGCATGTTCGTATTCGGCCTTGGCCTTATCTAAATCGTTCTGTTGTACGTAGATGAGACCCAACCCCATATAAGCGGGTAAGAGTTTATCATCAAGTTGTTTGGCCTGTTCATAGTGATTCACAGCCAGGTCAAGCGCTTTTTTTTGTGTATAGAGGCTTCCAAGTGCCATATGTGCCACCACGATTTTTGGGTCTGCTTTGAGTGCCTGCTTGTAACTTGTTTCCGCCTTGGTTAAGTCTTTCCTTAGGGAATGGATCTGGCCGATGAGATAATGGGTCGGCGCGGGGGATGCGGTCCGTTTGAGCTGCTCTGAAGCCCGCTGAAGCGCTTTTTCGCTGCTTCCCTGCTCGATAAGCATTTCAAGAATATTGCTCAGCGCAACGGTATGATCCGGGTTGATCGACAGTGCTTTTTCGAAATGTTCGATGGCCTTGGCTGCTTTTTTCTTTGCGCGGAAAGCGGCGCCCAAGCCCACATGTCCGGCCATCTGCTGTGGATCTAAGGATAAGGCCTTTTCGTAAGCAAGCTGCGCATTGCCTGGATCTTGCTGCATGAGGCGTGCATCCCCTTTGGCAAGCCATGCTTCGACGTGGTTGGGCTGTCTCTCCAGTATTTTAGCCAGCTCCGGTTCCGCAAGATCGGGAGCGCCGAGCGTGAGGTGGATCATGGACAATGTAAACCTGGCGTGTAGATCGTCCGGATTGATCTCCAGGGATTTTGATACTTTCGATCTCGCTTTGAGAAAATCTCCACGCTGGACATAAGCCAGCCCGAGGAAGTGTTGCCCGGCGGCAAGGTTGGGCGCTGTTTCCACCGTTTTTTGAAGCACGGAAACGGCCTCGTCGGTCTTGTTTTGTTCCAGTAGCCATCTGCCTTTGAGCGCCATCCCTCCAGGGTTGTTGGGTTCCTTATCCAAAATTTCGGTGAAGTAGCGTTCGGCTTTTTCTAATTGTTTCATGTTTAGATAGATCTCGGCCAGTTTGAGGCGGGGTAGTGGGGCGCCTTGTTGTATTTCGATGGCCCGTTGATATTGTTCGATGGCCCGGTCTTGTTTGCCCGACGAGAGATAGAGGTCTCCCAAGGCCACCCAGGGCCGGATATCCTTGGGATCGGCTTGGGTCGCTTCCAGCAGTTTTTCTTCCGCGCCCTTCAGATCCTTTGCATCCCTCAGAAAGACCGAGGCGAGATTCAGGCGAAGATCGATATTGGCCGGGTCCAGCTCGATGGCATTGGAAAGATATTCTTCCACCTTCTCGGATTTGCCCGTGAAGCGGTAGAATCCGGCCAGAGCAAGATGGGCTTCGATGGATCGATTGTCCACTTCAATGGCTTTTTTGTAGGTTTCCTCCGCAGCGTCCAAGTCCTTTGTTCCGGCATAAAGCGTTGCAAGAACTAAGTAGCTTTGGATGCGCTTCGGATCGAGGTCGAGCGCTTTTTTGATCTCCTCAATGGCCTCATTAAAGGCCTTTTGGCCGGCGAGGGCATTTCCCAGTAAGAGATGGCCTTCGACATTGTTGGGCTCCGTTTCAACGACCCACTTCCCTTTTTCGACGGCTTGGTCGAAATCCTTCGAAAGGAGGAGCAACATTCCAAGCTTCAGCTGGGCGTCCACTTGGTTCGGGTCGATCTCGACACTGTCATTTAAGGCGGCAAAAGCGGCTTTCACATGATGCAAGTCGCCGATCTTCAGATTGGCCAGGGCCAGTTGGTAGCTGGCGGCGGCGTCCTGGGGGTCGATCTTCAGGGCATTTTTATATTCGATGATGGCTTCGGGAAATTTTTCTTCCGCGACATAGCCTTCGGCCCGGGCAAGGTGCTGTGCTTTTTTTTCCTCGGCTGATGAACATCCTAAATAAAAAAGAGAAGACCAGATCATAAAAAAAACGGCATAAGATTTTAGCAACATGTAATTATCCTTTTCCATAAAGATGCGCAATGAAGTATTGGCAGGAAAATTCTTACCATTCCTGCCAGAAAGGGTCAAGTGAAAAAACTTTACTTCTAATTATAGGTTGGCCCATCTATAGTCTAATCGCCAAGATTAAAATGGTCAAAAAATCAGAATAATCTTGTCTTAATCGATTACGGCGTTCATTTG
Organism: Nitrospiria bacterium; assembly: GCA_046756925.1. Lineage (GTDB taxonomy): Bacteria > Nitrospirota > Nitrospiria > SBBL01 > JAADHI01 > JAJDBU01. Next base: position 4,912 of record JBHHXH010000017.1, on the reverse strand, counting down.
ATGAAGGATTTGATTGAATGGGGTGTCGGCATACTTTACAGTTGCCTTAAATAGGGCGTAAATAATCTAAGCTATTGTTATTCATTAGAATATTGGATGCGCCTTCTAAGACTGCCGCTATTTTTATCTCGTGGGGTGTCGGCACACTTTACAGTTTTTTGTGTTGCCCCCGATCTTACTTTTAAAAGAGCGATGCGTTTCTTATGCCCTTATAAATATTATTATTTAATAAAATTAAATAGTTACAATATATGTTTTAAATTTTTATCTTACCGGATTTTGGGTGTGGCATCTTTCTTGTATTTAAGTATGAGCGTCATGTTGGAAATAGTGATCGAGATAAATCGAAAGATAGTAAGGAGGAGGATTTTATAATGAAAAAAGTAGTTATGTTAATCGCAGCTTTTGCTTTAGTGGGCATGGTGTCCTCCATCGCGAATGCGCACTTGGTGTCTTTTGGTTGGAAAGATAACGGGAATGGCACCGTCACCCTTTGGGGCCGCCATTGGCATGGTCCTCAGACCACGGCGTTTTCGGCCAACAGCGGAATCAAGATCAGCGGCGCGGGCATCACGCCGTTTACCGCGCAGTGGGCCAATGTTCACAACAATCAACTTCCCAGGGCCACCATGGTGGCGAACGGCACCCTGACCGGGTTTGACGACAACACCGGCTTCTCCGATCCGAGTGCGAGGAATTGGTTTTCCACCGTTCCATTGGTGATCGGTAACGGCACCTTCAACTTTATCACCGGACCCCTGTGCTGCATCGATACGATGGGTCAAACTCCCGTACAGATCACGCTGACGGGCATCACCAGTGTGCCTCCGGGGACCGGGCCCGGCGGAACACCCGTTCCCGAACCCGCGACCATCTTGTTGGCCGGTCTGGGCCTTGCCGGTCTCGGGCTTTTTGGAAGGAAGCGGTTGGGGGAAGAAAGATCATAAAACGCATCCGGTTTTCGGATGATCGATCCGAGACGCCTGCCAATGATGCTGTTGGCAGGCGTTTTTTTATGTAAAAAAGCGGGTGATTTAGAAGAGCGGTTTTTCTATAGCATCCTTCAGGGAGCCGGCCTTCACTTTATTGCTTGCCTTTGTTTTTCTCGCTCGTCTGGGCAGATGTCATAGAGCGTGCATTCATGACACAAGGGCTTGCGCGCCTTGCAGACATGGCGGCCGTGCAGGAGGAGCCGGTGGGCCCCGGAGGTCCAAAGGGATTTTTGAAGCAGGCGGCTTAAGTCGGCCTCGATCTGCGTCGGATCGGTCGAGCGGCTCAACTTCAGCCGGTTGGCAACCCGGCGGACATGGGTATCCACGACAATGGCGGCCTGGCCGAAGGCCGAACCCAAGACCACATTGGCCGTTTTTCTGCCGACGCCGGGCAGGGCGACCAAGGCGTCGAGCGTCTCCGGAACGGTTCCTCCAAAGTGTTCGACGATTTGCTTCGCGCAGGCTAAGATATTTTTCGTTTTGTTCCGATAGAAACCGGTGGATTGGATGATGGCGGACAGGACCTCCGGGTCGGCTTGCATCATTTCAAACGGTCCGGGAAATTGCTTAAAGAGCATGGGTGTGACGGCATTGACCCGCACATCGGTGCATTGTGCCGAAAGGATCGTGGCAACCAAGAGTTGAAAGGGGGTTCGATGTTTAAGGGCAGTTTCTGCTTCCGGGATCGACTGCTCGAGCCGTTTGATGATTAAAGCGGCGCGCGATCGTTCTTGTTGCGTGATCCTGAACGAAGGCTTTCCTTGGAGGAGCGCTTGTTTATTCCCCTTCAAGGTCTTCAGGCGGGGGTTCGAGTTTTAGGAAGACCTTCATCTGGGCGGCGAGGAATTCGCGTCCTTTCGGCTCGCGAAGGCTGATCCGGTATTCGTTGATCAATTTAATGGATTGTTCGTACCATTCTTTCCAACACACATCGCAGATCTTCTGTTGAAGGGTTTCTCCGATTTTTCCGCCATAAGGAATCCCTTCGATTTCCTCACGGATTTGCCCGCAACGGATGCAGTCGACTTCAGCCATGGTTTAGACTCCTTTGTCATGGGGTGGCTCTGAGAAAGCTTTGCTTCATTATTGCCCATAGGGCTGACCCAAAGTGGTGATATAAACGATGATGTGTTCCAGGGAGAGACCGAGCAGGGCATTGACTTCATCGTCGTAAAAGCCGCCGATGCCGCTGACGCCCAAGCCAAGCCGGATGGCCGCCAGATTGATCCGTTGTCCGATGTATCCGGCGTCGAGGTGCAGGTAGCGGTAGGCCCGGTTGCCGTAGCGCATCAAGGCGTCCTTTAAAAAGGCGGTATGAATCACCAAGGCGGCGGCATCCTTCGCCAAATCTTGACCCAGGCAGAAATGCCAGGTTTGGTTTTTAAAATCTCCGGAATAGATCGTGCGAAGCGATTTTTGTTCCGGTGCGTAATAATACACTCCCGCATCCACACCCTCCACCCTTTGGATCACCAGATAGGTTTCGAGCAGCGAAGCATCGACCAGGGACGTGACATCCGGTGAGGGATAGGCATATTCTAAAATGGAGGATAAGACCTCCTTAGAGCAGGATTTCCCCAAATAGGCCCTGGTCGAACGCCGCAGTAGAATCGTGGGTCCCATGCTGTTTTGCCAGTCGATCGGCGCTCCCGAGAGCAAGACCTTGGGTTTGATTGCATATTTTTCCTCCGCTTGAGAAGGTCCCTCCGCTTGAGAAGGTTCAGGCAATTGTTCTTCGTCGGAGGCCGCCGATGGCTCCTCTGGGAGCATGGAAGAGCTCTGATGGAGACGCAGCAGCAATGGGTTTTCTGCATCTTCGTGCCAATCGATGTCGGATAATGGGTGGGAGCTCGATGCCATCAAGGCATCGTGTCTCAAGACATTGTTGGGTTGATGTTGCGGTAGTGCGACAACGAAGAGGACGCCTTCTTCCGCTTCCTCGAGGAAGAGGAGACGGTTGAGCAGCTTGTCGACGAAGCCGGCGATCGGGCAAGGACTAAAACTTTCTTCGTGCGCATAGGCAAAGAGGTTCCCGAGTACATGGCCGGTATCCAGGAGGATCCGCCGGTAGGCCCGTTCGTGGTAGCGCCACGCACTTCGCCGGTAGACGGCCGTGAGGATTACCAAGAGTTGGGATTGGCCGATGGCTTCGTGTCCAAGACAATATTTTTCGAATTCGGACCAAAAATTTCCTTCCCAAACCGGTACGAGCGAATGGTCTTTGACTTGAAAATTATAAACGCCGTCATCCAAGGTCGAGACATCCCTGACGGCGATGTAGCATTCGGTCGGATAAAGTCCGCCGGCCGTCGGCGCCGCCCGCAGCGACAAGGATTGGCCGTTTGGATATTGTAGGATGCCCGTGACGCCGTTCGTAAAGTAAAGCAGCCGGGAGATGGCGCCGATGCCGAAGGGATAGCCCTTGTCCTCCAAGACGGGTTCAATGGGTTTTTCGGTAAAGGGGTTGTTCCGCAGTGGAAGATAGGGTACGAGGTCGATCTTTTTTTCCGTATGGTACGACTTGTAAGGGCTTGGCTGGGAAGACCAATCGAGCGGTCTCTGGTGCTTGGCCATCTCGCATTCGTAATACTTCGTTTCCTGGTGGTAAATTTCTGCGATGGCCTTTTGTTTCATGATTTTCCTGGGAGAATCCCCTTGGCATGCCGTCCAAAACAAGAAAGAGGGTAATCGATTTTAAGAAGAGATGTCAATCGGGTTCCGACGGGGTCTCGATGTCTGATCTCCCGCGGTGAAATCGCCGCCAATGAGCGCGGTGTTGCCGAGCAGGGGGCGCTCGCCTCTTTCAATGGGTGTTTCACCGGATCTTCCATTGTGTTTCTTGGATGTTGTTTTCAACTTGCTTATTTTATGCGGTTTTCATAAAATCCAAATGCTTACGTTAATGTTTTTATCTGTATGAGGGGCGCTCTTTCGGGGATGGATGGTTGAAACGCTTAGAAAAATGATGGTCAGTCAACTGCTCTCGCAGCTGCTCCCGGTGATCGTCTTGGGAGTTGTCTTCTCCGCTTGCAGCGACACGACACAACCTCAACCGGATGCCAGGCCCGCGATGGCAGCCCCTTCCGAACTCAGCGATGCCGAGCGACTCTTCAACAGCAATTGCGCCGGATGTCACGGTATCGGCGCCGTCGGTACGGATCGGGGCCCGAGTTTTTTATCGAAGATATACGAACCCAGCCATCATGGTGACGATGCTTTCCGCTTGGCGGCTCGAAACGGTGTGAGGGCGCATCACTGGACCTTTGGAAATATGCCGAAAATCAGTGGCGTCAGCCCGGCGGAAATCGATCGGATTATATCCTACGTTCGTTGGATACAGAGAGAGAACGGGATTTCTTGAATCGGCTTCGCAATGTTTCCGCAAGGCTTTCTAAGGTATCCCTTCCGATTTGCCGGATGTCTTACGCTGATCCATTTTAAACCTAATCAATGTTGGTTTTTATTCCTCGAGGAGGGTTTTGATGAAAAATAGTATCTATGTGTTCACGGGTCTCTTTTTGCTCCTTGCATCCACTTCCCAGGCGGCTCCGATCGGTATCCCCGGGGCGACAGCGGGTGCGGACCAGTCGAATGTGGGTGTGGAGCTCGATTTTCTAATTGATCGTGATATCAGCGGGGCCGGAGAGGACGCCGAAGGGACGGCACTCTATGCAAAAGGGGAAATCGGACTGACCGGCCGGGTCGATCTCCTCTTTCGGCTCGGCTTTGGGCGCTTCGAAAGCGGTGGGTCCGATTCCGATACCGGTCCTGCCTTTGGTTTTGGCGCCAAGGTGACCTGGGCCGAGATTCCGGACATGAACTTGAAGATCGGTTCGGTGGCGCAGATGACGCAAACCCGTGTCGAGAAAAATAACGTCCGTGAATCACTACAGCAATACGATCTGGCCGTGGGGGCCGTC